>CAZEHT010000013.1:0-7601 GCA_964511995.1 uncultured Mycobacterium sp. | reverse complement strand
GTGGCATAGATTCCGATGATCATCGGCAGGTAATGGGAGTGCCCGTGGCCCCAACTCCAGCCCGAAGGCCACCAAATGGTCAACGGATAGAGGCCGAAGGTTGCGATGAGGCCGACGACAACCAGTGCGATTCGCAGGGCCGTCATGCGGTCACCTTTGACCGTGATGTTCCCAGCCATGTTGCGTCACTTCCTAGCTTCGCGAGACCGGCCGCAAAACTATACCGCCACACGCTGTGGGCGACCAGCCCTTGGCGGGGCTTGGCGGGCGCTGGCGGTGTCAGGCGTCTTCTGCCATCCAGATCAAGACCGCACCCTGGCGATCTCGCGGTAGACGCGTTCGGCGGGCTCGGACATGATCCGTTCGCATAGGTCGCCCTTGAGTTCGGTGAGGCGCCGTTCCTGTGATGCCGAGCGGTTCTCGGCGCGGGCCAGGTCGATGAATTCCGCAGTGACGAACCCGTCGCAAAGCGCAAGAGTGGTGGCCGCACCGGGGATGGAGACCTCGAACACGAAGTCTTCCCGCAGCCTGCCCAGCTCGGCATGAACCAACGTGCGGTCCACCCGGTATCTGCCGTCGGTGACCGCGCGTGTGACCGCTTCGATGCCGTCGCGGGCGCCGGGTCCACGAAAGGCGGTGCGCACCAGGATGGTTCGGCGTTCCGGCGGCACGCCGGGGGAAAGCAGACCGAACGCGCGCTGTAATACCTTAAACGCGTTGGCCACACCTGCCGGCGACCCGGGCCCGTGATAATGCATCAGATCGTCGAACGTGAACGTCAGTGTTCGGCCGAGTTCTCTGACCGACACGGTCTCCAGCGGTTGGTCGCGACCTTGCCCGCCAAGGCCGCGTTTTGGTTCGCTTGCGCCGGTCAAGATGTCCCCTTCGAGCGTCGAATCCCGGCGGTCAGCGTCGCCAGAAATCCAGTGCGTCCCGGCCACGGGTGAACCCGGCTGCCTCGGCGATCGCCACGGCCAGGTCGAACTTCTCGCCGACCCGATAGGGCTGATGCGCATCGCTGCCGAACGACACCGCCTGCCCGCCTTCCTGCCACCACCACGTGATCAACTCCGCCGACGCCAGCGGACTGGCGGTGTTTACTTCCAATGTCCTGCCGGATGAGGCGAGCGCACGAAACACGGCGCGGTACTCGTCCTCGAAATCGACCTCCGCATACGGGCCCGCCCGGTCAGCGGGCCAGTAACGGCGCGGATAGTCGCAGTGGGCCAGCACATTGAACACCGACGAACTGTGGACGAGCACCAACATCTCGGTGAAGTACCTGCGCATGAGGTCGCGCGGATCGCTTGCGCGGAACAGCGCGCGGTTGACGTATTCAAGCTTTCCATCGTGCTCGATCGCGTGCAGACTGCCGAGGATGCGCTCGAAGTCACCGGTGGCGAGCACTCGGGCGACACTGCCGCCGAACAGATGCGGCTCACCGGCCTCGATGCCGGACAGGATGCGCAGGCCGGGGAACGCATCGCGGCACCGCGCGATGTCGGCCGAGTAGCCTCCGACATCCAGGGACGCGACCCGCGGCCGTGCGCCGACTCCGGCGGGCCGGCTCGTCGTCGCGCCCGACGGCGCGCTCAGCGTTACGCCGTCCTCGCGACCCCAGTCTGTGAAATCGACGTGCTCGGTGAATGCCAGTCCGGGTAAGCCCATTTCGACGGCGCGGGCACATGCGAGTTCCATCGAGGACGACGCGGCGGTGTCCCACGACCATCGGGAATGCACGTGGTTATCGGCCGGAAGCACACCGTCGATCGTGTCATGCCAAGCGAGGTACCGCGCGCCCTCGCGCAGAATCTCAACCGGACCGCGGCACAGACAATTCGCTCACGGCCCGCCGGGTGGTGACTCGGTGAGGGCCGGCCGATGCGCTGATGCGGTAGCTTCAGGACGTGCGGACGACGGCTGAAGAAGACACTCTCCTCAAGACCGTCCACGACTTCGTCAACAAGCAGGTCAAGCCCGTCGTGCGCGCACTCGAACACAGCAACACCTATCCCGCGGATCTCATCGAGACCATGAAGGCGATGGGGATCTTCGGGTTGTCGATCCCGGAACCGTACGGGTTCGGCGCGGTATCGATGCCCTGCTACGTCCAGGTCGCCGAGGAACTCGCCCGCGGCTGGATGAGTCTGGCCGGCGCCATGGGCGGTCACACCGTGGTGTCGAAACTGATCGTCTCGTTCGGCACCGAGGAACAGAAGCGGAAGTATTTGCCGCCGATGGCCACCGGCGCGTTGCGTGCCACGATGGCGCTCACCGAACCGGGTGGCGGATCGGACCTGCAGAACATGCGTACGGCGGCTCGCTCCGACGGCGACGGCTATGTCATCAACGGGACCAAGACCTGGATCTCGAATGCCCGCCGATCGGGCTTGATTGCGCTGCTGTGCAAGACCGATCCCGACGCGCGACCGGCACACAAAGGCGTGTCGATCCTCCTGGTGGAGAACGGCATCGCGGGTTTCGCCATCTCCAAGGATCTGCCCAAGCTCGGCTACAAGGGGATCGAAGCGTGTGAACTCAATTTCACCGGCTGCCGGGTGCCCGCGGACGCGCTGCTCGGCGCCGCGGAGGGTACGGGCTTCGCGCAGATGATGAAGGGCCTCGAAGTCGGCAGGCTTCAGGTGGCCGCGCGGGCAACAGGTGTGGCACGCGCCGCGTTCGAGGATGCATTGGCCTACGCACAGAGTCGTGAGAGCTTCGGAAAGCCGATCTGGGAACACCAGGCCATCGGCAACATGCTCGCCGACATGGGAACCAAGCTGTATGCCGCCCGATCACTGCTGCTCAGCGCCGCCGCGAAGTTCGATACGGGGGTGCGTTGCGATATGGAGGCCGGGATGGCGAAATTGTTCGCGTCCGAGACGGCCATGCAGATCGCTCTCGACGCGGTGCGCGTGCACGGCGGCTACGGCTACTCCACCGAATACGACGTCGAACGCTATTTCCGCGATGCCCCGCTGATGATCGTGGGTGAAGGCACAAACGAGATCCAAAAGGGTGTCATCGCAAAGCAATTGGTCAAGCGCGGCGGTATCGACCTCTGAACGCTTCGCGAAGGTCCTCGACGAGCCGGCCGGCCTACACCGTCATGGCGCAAGCTCTATGGCGCGCAATCCGAGTAGTAGAGGACGGATGACCCCACCTACGTTCGGGCTCCATGCGTTCGTCGCCGACTGGCGTCCCGAACGGGTCACCGCCGACGACGTGATCTCGACTCGGGTCGCCGACCAGCTGGCGGCGACGCTGGATATCGGTCAGCGCTTCGAAGTGGGCGACGCCCTTCCGTTGTTGTGGCAGTGGGTGTTCTTCCTCGACTGGCCGGCCACCGCGCAGTTGGGACCCGACGGGCATCCGGCGCGGGGCGCGCTGCTGCCGCCTATACCCGATCGGCGGCGCATGTTCGCCGGCGGACGCGTCAGGGCACACAGGCCACTGCGACTGGGGGAGCAGGCCACCCGCGAATCCGAGGTCGTCGACACCGCTCTCAAGCACGGCTGGACCGGGGAGATGTTCTTTGTCACGGTGCGCCACACCTATCGGCAGGACGGCACGGTGTGCCTGGTCGAGGACCAGGATCTCGTGTATCGCAGCGACTCCGGGTCGGCTACGTCGTTCGGCCGCGTCACCGAGCCACTCGCTGCGGCAACCGCCCCGTGGTACAGATGCCCTCGCACGCACCCCGCGTTGCTCTTTCGTTTCAGCGCGTTGACCGGCAATGCGCACCGCATCCATTACGATGAGGTCTACGCCACGCGGACAGAGGGATACCCCGGCCTGGTGGTGCACGGTCCGCTGTTGGCGATCTACCTGGCCGAGCTGGTGCGCACACACCAGCCTGACCGCACCGTCGCGCACTTCGAATTCCGGCTCCATAAGCCGATTTTCGCAGGCGACGAGATGCGAATCGAGGGCACGCCCGGCGACGGGGCGGTGGACCTCGCGGTGGTATCCGGAGGCGCCAACGTTCATGCCTCGGCAAAGGCGACGATGGCCTGAGCGGGATGCACCATCGCCTGATACGCCGACCTTACGTTGTAGGCGAGTCGGATATCTGCGGACACCCCCAGACACGTCAGCCGGCGACATTGGCGTTTGGCGCGGCAATCTACTGCGTATGCCGGTTTTCGAAAGCCTCCGTTGCAGAGGGCAACGTCAGGAAAATGCGATCTTCACCGATTTTCTTGATAAGCCCCGCGGCTTGCAGTGCGTCTCTGAGGTCCTGCTTCACTCTCGCCATCGCAAAAACTATTCCGCGAGAGGTCAATTCACTCCTCAGCTGATCAAGCGCATCCAACGAGGTGATGTCGACTTCGACGTTTGCCTCAGCGCTGAGAACGAACCACACTACCGGCGTCTGGTTGATGTTAACCGCATTCAACGCACGATCGCGGAAATCCTCGGCGTTGGCAAAGCACAACGGCGCATCGTAACGGTACACAAGCAAGCCGGGCACCGGCTCCGCGTTGGAGTAATCGTCGACGTCATGCATGCCGGGGAGGTCCGGAACAAAACCAAGCACGCTGTCGTGGGCGTGTGAGACTCGGCGCAGCAGGTCGGCTATCGAAAGCCCAATCGCAATCATCACTCCGAGGAACACGCCGAAAGCCAACACCGCTACAGTCGTCGAAAGCGCCAGCAGGAATTCGCTGCGACGGAAACGCAAAAGCCGCCGAAACAACTTCACATCGATGAGCCTCAGCGCAGCGTAAACGATCAGCGCGCCGAGCGCGGCATTCGGAAAGGTTGACAGCACCCCGCGACCGAACAACATCACCGCCAGCAGAACCACCAACATCACCAATGAATACAGTTGGGTTCGACTGTTGACCGCGTCGCCGAGTGTGGTGCGGCTGCCGCTGCAACTGACCGGAAACCCTTGTGTCATCCCGGCTGTTACATTGCAGACCCCGAGCGCACGCAACTCGGCATTGGGGTTCAACTCATAGCCGTTCTTTCTGGCGAACGTGCGGGCCACCAGTATTGCCTCGGCGAACCCTACAACTGTGATGCCGCAGGCGGGGACCATCAGTGTCGAAAGATCGTGCCAAGAAACATCGGGCACCGTTGGTTTGGGCAGCCCTTCGGGTATCTGGCCGACCACCTCAATACCGTGAGCCGAGTCGAGCTTGAATAGGAAGACGACAAGGCTTGCCGCGAGAACACCGATCAGTGGACCGGGCAGCCGTGGTTTCCACCAGTTCAAGGCCAACAACATCACCAAAACGGCGACAGACAGCACCACAGTCGGCCAATGCACCTGCGCCACATTGGAAACGAATTCGCGGATCTGGTCGACGAACTTCGTACCCTCGGAGGGTATACCGGTCACCTTCTCCAGTTGACTGGCAACCATTACCGTCGCAAGCCCGGTCATGTAGCCGGCCATCACCGGCATCGACAACATATTGGCCAGAAATCCGAGCCGAGCGACGCCGGCCACAAAGCAAACCGCGCCCACGGCCAGGGCCAACCCGGCAGCCAGCGCGGCGTAGCGAGCGGCATCGCCACCGGCCATCGGTTCCAATGCGAGGACCGGCATCAATGCGGTGGTCGTCATCAATGCGGTAGTGGACTCGGGGCCGATGGACAACTGCCGCGACGAGCCCATCGCCGCATACACCACGATCGGCGCCATCATCGCCCACAGGCCGACGATGGGCGGAAGGTTTGCCAAAGTGCCGTATGCCATCACCTGCGGAATGAGGTACGCGGCAACGGTGACGCCGGCGATCACATCGCTGTGCAGCCATTTGCGTTCATAATTGCGCAACTGCGCGATGCCCGGAGCGACACTGGCAAGAGCACTCTTCATGACGAACGACGTTACGCGCCACATAATCGTCGGATGAAGAGTTGCACGATTGAACGTAACGGACAATCGTCCCTGTTTTGCGTCTGACTTCGCCGCAGAGATCCGGGTGAGAAATTACCCAAGGCTGGCGGTCTTTCTCGGGTGATCCGAGAGGAGCAGTTCATGCCCGAGATCAGCAACGGTCGGCGGCGTCCGACGAGTGTGTCGGCGGAGACCAAGTGGGAGATCTTCCTGCAGATCACGACCGGGGAGATCACTCAGGCGGAGGCCGCGCGCAAGTGGCGGGTGGACGTGTCGACGGTGATTGGGATCCGGCGCACGGTCAAAGAGGCAGCGCTGGCCTGCAAGCCTGGACGCCCTGGCACGCAGCGCGATTGGCAGCTCGAAGCCGCTCGCGAGGAGATCACGCAGCTGACCGAGGCGGTGAAAGCCCAAGCCATCGAGCTGGCGATCGTGCGGGGAAAATCCGGTTGGGGCCAATACCGCAGCCGTAATTCGTGACCTGGGTGGTTGGGCGTGTCGGCGCTGGTGGGGGCGGTGACCGGGGCAGTGTTCGGAGTTTGTGACAACACCTGAAAGTGCCGCGACCACCGCGGCTCTTAGCGTAGACCCTGACCGGTGGTCCGCGGAGTTCTCGGCGGTGATCGACCGGATCGCGCCGCGGTTCAGCAGGTATGAGCCGCTGGGCCATGCCGGGGAGTTGATGCTCGGGATGGCCTCGGGTCTGGACCGCAAAAATTGCTGGACGATAGCCGAGCACCGCGGAGATGCCACCCCGGACGGGTTGCAGCACCTGTTGTCGCGGGCCAAATGGGACGCCGACGCGGTGCGCGACGATCTGCGCGACTATGTCGTCGACGCCTTCGGCGACCCCGGTGCGGTCCTCGTGCTTGACGAAACCGGCGACGTCAAAAAGGGCACCCACAGTGTCGGCGTGCAACGCCAGTATTCAGGCACCGCCGGGCGCATCGAAAACGCCCAAGTCGCGGTCTATCTGACCTACGCCGCCCCACGCGGACACGCCCTGATCGACCGCGCCCTCTACCTACCACGATCATGGGCTGAGGATCCCCAGCGTTGCGATGAGGCCGGAATCCCCACCGGAAAGCAGGGTTTCGCGACAAAACCCGCGCTCGCACGGGCACTGCTGGCCCGCGCCGTCACCGCCGGCGTGCCCGCATCCTGGGTCACCGCCGACGAGGTCTACGGCGCCGACCCGACACTGCGCGCCGCTATCCGCAGCCACCACCTCGGCTATGTGCTGGCCATCTCCGCCAACCGGTACGTGCCCACCCACGCCGGCAAGACCCGGGCGGACCGCCTCCCGGCCCGGCTGCCCAAACGGGCCTGGCAGAAACACTGCGCCGGCGCGGGCAGCCACGGCCCGCGGGTGTACTCGTGGGCCTGGATCGCGCTAGTGCCCGAAGACCCCGCCGACACCGGGCAGCATCATTTGCTGCGGTGCCGCGACACCGCCACCCTGGTCGACCGGGCGTCGGGCGGGCAGTCGATGCACGCGCTGTTGCCCGAGGAGATCGCGGCGATCCTCGACGTCGCCGAACGCTGGGGCAGCGTCGACCGGTCGCATCGCACGCTGGCCCACCGCGGCTCCTACGAGCACCTGGTGTGGGTGTCGCCGTCCACCTTCCGCCGCGTGCTGATCGACCAGGGGCTGTCGCTGCCCGAACCGCAGCCCAGATCGAGGTCGGCGAGGAAGCCGTGGCCGGACTGGCTGGTGTGGGAACCGAACCGGATCTGGATATGGGAC
>CAZEHT010000012.1:22360-50496 GCA_964511995.1 uncultured Mycobacterium sp. | reverse complement strand
AGATCGAAAATGACATCGAGGTCGTCGCGGCAAGCCCGGCAGCGCCGGCACCCGCACCGGCACCCGCGGCGGGTTGTGCGAATCTGCAGGCGGACATCACCGGATTGCTGCGCACGCCGATCAACTTCGACACCGACGGCTTCACCGTGGCATCGAGTTCGCAGCAGATGCTGAGCGAGGTGGCTGACAAGATCAAGGCCTGCCCCGATTCGAAGATCGCCGTCAAGGGCTTCACCGATAACACCGGAGGCGATGCGATCAACCAGCCCCTTAGTGAAAATCGGGCGAAGGCCGTTGCGGACTTCTTCGTTTCGCAGGGCGTCGCTGCCGGAAACGTGACGTCGCAGGGTTTCGGCTCGGCCAACCCAGTTGCCAGCAATGACACGCCAGAGGGCCGCGCCCAGAACCGTCGTGTCGACATCACAGTCAGTTAAGGAGATCCGACATGGCCTTTGTAGTCCATTGGTTGTTGTACCTGGCGGCGTTCTTCGCGGGGTCTGTGGTCGCATGGCTCATCGCGAGCGTCACGATCAGACGTACCAGCGAAGAGCAGGCCATCGCCGACCTTCCCGGGTCACGCCAGATTGGAGTCCGATGATGCACGATGTGAACTGGTGGCTGATGGCTTTGTCCTTCCTGCTTGGGCTGCTGCTCACGTTGGCGTTCACCGTCCGGCGCGTGACCCGCGAAGTGCCGATTTACGCGGCCCTGGGCCGCGGGCCCAAGACCCCCACGACCTCCGCCGTCGAGGCGAAGGCGCCCGTGAATCCTCCCGTGGTGGAAGTCCCGAAGCCCGACGTCAAAGCAGCGGGTCTCGCGGCGACAGCTGCGGCCGCGGCGGAATCGGTGCGGGTGGCCAAGAGCGTCGCGCCGCCGAAGTCGGACTACCTGGTCAAGGGTGACGAGGATACGATGCGGTACTTCACCGTCGAAAGCCCCGACTATGAAAAGGTGGGCGCGGAAGTTTGGTTCAGGGACGCCGCGTCGGCGGAGCGCGCGGGGTTCCTGCGGTGGGACGCCCCGGGCAGCTACACCGTGACGGACGCGGTGCACGGCACCGTCATCCGGGCCGGGGACACCGCAGCGGCGGCGACGTTGGGTGCGGTATCCGGGGCAACCGAGGCGGGTCCGTACGGAGCCGGCTCGGTCAGGGCAGGCGCGGGCGGAAGCGGCCCGTCGGGCTGGACTATCAAGGGCAACGAAGACTCGATGCTCTACCACACGACGGACAGCCCGTCATACGAGGTCACAATCGCCGAGGTCTGGTTCGCCGATGAGGCGACCGCCCAGCGGGCGGGTTTTGCCCGCTGGGACACAAGGCAGCCCAAAAAGTAGCACGACCTACGCGCGGCGCCGACCATCACACGGATGTGCGGCGCCGCGGCATGTGCGGCGTCACGCCGGCGGCGGCAATCGCAGCAGTAGTCGGGCGCCGCCCAGCGGGCTGGGTTCCAGCGACGCCGTCCCTCCGTGGATTTCGGCCTGCTGCGCGACGAGGGCAAGCCCGAGGCCCGACCCAGACCGCGACGCGGTGGATCCGCGGGTGAATCGTTCGAACACGAGCCTGCGCTCGGACTCCGGTACGCCCATCCCATTGTCGTCGATCGCGATCTCGACCCCGTCGCGCGAACTCGCCGCCGACAGCTGAACCCGTGTGGCGTGGCCGTGCTTGACCGCGTTGGCGATGGCATTGTCGACCGCCAGCCGCAGCCCAGCGGGCAATCCCAGCAGGATCATGGTCGGTGCTGGAACCAGCGATACGTCCAGGTCGGGATACACCCGAAGGGCGTCATGGGCGGCGCGGTCGAGAAGCTCGGTGATATCGACGGGCACATGGTCTTCGTCGGTGGTCAATTCGCCCTGGGCGAGGCGCTCCAGGGCGCTGAGTGTCGCCTCGATACGCGACTGCGTCCTCATGACGTCGTGCAGCACTTCGCCGCGCTGCTCGTCGGGCAGGTCCAGCGTCGAAAGCACTTCGAGGTTGGTCCGCATGGCGGTCAGCGGGGTGCGCAGCTCGTGTGCCGAGGCGGCGGCGAAGTCGCGCGCCGATGCCAGCGCCGCCTTGGTGCGGCCCTGTTCTTCCCACACCCGCGCCAGCATGCCCTTCATCGCTTCGCCGATCTCGACGGCCTCGGTCGCCCCCCGCACCTCTATTTCAGGCGCCTCGTCACCGGCGTCGATCATGCGCGTCTGCGCCGCGAGGCGGCGAAACGGCCGGACCGCGAACGTCGCCAACAGCCAGCCGAGTACCGCGGCGGCACCGATCGCCAGCGCGCAGATCACCAGCACCCGCCGGTGCAGGTTGTTGGTCTCGGCGTAGGTGTCGTCGTAGGTGGCACCCACGGCCACCGACATCGGATCGGGGGCCCGGATCTCGACAGTGCGCACCCGCCAGCGGACACCGTCGATATCGGTGTCGGCGTAATCGGAGTCGAGCTTGGGCAACACCACGGACGAGTTCGATCGGACCTGGTCACCGCTTCGCACGGTGATGACGGCGTCCTGGTCGTTGGGCGAGCGGGGTATCTCTTCGAGGCTGCGCGGCAGGAACGGGATCGCGAATCCGGCCGCCTCGTCGAGTCGACGATCCAATCGCTCTTTGCGATCGTTGGTGATCCCGACCCACACAATGGCGCCCACGATGGTGACGACGATCGCCGCACCGATGGCCGTCGCGAACGCCACTCTGGTTCGCAGCGACGGCGTGCGGCGGAGGAAGCGCGACAGTAGCGCCACTGGCCCGGGCTCCGGCTACTGCGTTCGGAGCACGAAGCCGACTCCGCGGACCGTGTGCAACAGCCGGGGAGCGCCCCCCGCCTCCAGCTTGCGGCGCAGGTAGCCGATGAACACGTCGACGACGTTGGTGTCGGCGGCGAAGTCGTAGCCCCATACCAATTCGAGGAGTTGTGCCCGTGAGAGCACCGCGGTCTTGTGTTCGGCTAGCACGGCCAGCAAGTCGAATTCACGCTTTGTCAGGTCGACGTCCACGCCGTTCACACGGGCTCTCCGGCCGGGGATGTCTACTTCCAGGGGCCCGACCATGATGGTCTCGGACGAGAAGGTGGCCGTCGAACCCCGGCGCCGGAGCAGGGCTTTGACCCGGGCCACCAGTTCGGCCAGCACGAACGGCTTTACGAGGTAGTCGTCGGCTCCGGCTTCCAGGCCGGCCACCCGGTCGTCGACCGAAGATCGGGCCGACAGCACGCAGACCGGTACGTCGTTATCCATCGCACGCAGGGCCGTAACCACGCTGACCCCGTCGAGGACCGGCATGTTGATGTCGAGCACGATCGCGTCGGGCCGTGTTTCGGTGGCGCTGCGCAGCGCCTCGGCTCCGTCGACGGCGGTCGATACGTCGAACCCGGACAGCCTCAACCCCCGCTCGAGCGAGGCCAGCACGTCGGGATCGTCGTCGACGACCAGCACCCGGGGTGAGGATGCACCACTGTCCATGCCGCCATCTTGCCTGATCGGCGCCCGGCTCAGCGGGAGGCGCGTGCGGCCGCAGCCCGGCGTCCGTCGCGCCGGGGTGCGCTTCACGGCGTCCGCAACTGAGGGTCGCTGCGCGGTGCTAGCATCCGGAACTTGTGCTGGCGAACGCTCCCGCGCTCATCGTGGAGCCCGATGACGGCTTGGCTCCCGTCCGTAAGTTCATTGCCGGCGCTCAACAATCGATGCTGATCAAGCAGTTCACCTTCACCGATGACAGCCTCATCCAAGCGGTGATCGGCCGGCGCCGCGACGGCCTGGATGTCCGTGTCATGCTCAACCCCAAGCGATCCAGCGGTGATCGCGCCAACGACGAGACCTACGACCGCCTCCACGACGCGGGGGTTGACGTGGCGTGGTCGAGCCCGAAGTTCTATGTGACACACGAGAAGTCGATGGTCGTCGACGAAGAAGCGGCGCTCGTCGCGACGTTCAACCTGTGTCCCAAGTACTTTTCGCTCACGCGCGACTATGGCGTGATCACCCGCGACCCGGGCCACGTCACGCAGATCGCCGAGGCGTTCCACGCGGACTGGGACCGCCGCGACTGGGTGCCCCGGACTTACAGCGGGCTGTTGTGGAGCAACGCCAACTCCCGCTACCACATGGCGCAGTTCATCGACGCCGCCCGCGAGCGCCTCGACATCCAGCACCCCAAGTACGTCGACGTCGCGATCCTGGATCGCATCGCGGCGGCGGTGGGGCGCGGTGTCAAGGTGCGTGTGCTGTGCGGCGGACGGCATGGGATCAGCGATTGGGACCTCCTGGACACCTTCGCGTCACTGCGAACCCTGCGCCGGATCGGCGTCAAGGTGCACAAGCAGAGGAACCTGCGGCTTCACGCCAAGTTGTTGATCGCCGACCAGTCGAATGTGCTGGTCGGCTCGATGAACATCGACAGGAGCGCATTCGACCTACGCCGAGAGCTCGGCATCACGTCGTCGGATCCGGTGATCGTCGCACGGCTCAAGCAGGTTTTCGACGGCGACTGGGCGGCCTCGCGGCACTACGAGCCACCCGACCCCCTGGCCCCTGTGCCTCATCTCGAGGACGACTTTCCCCACGATCGCGACCTGATCCATGAGTGACGGCGGGCCGCCGTCGGCGCGGGTCTCGCTGGTCGAGTTGGCCCTGACTTTCAATCACATCGCGCTGGCATCCCTGGGCGGCGGACTTTCCGCGTGGTCGCGCGAGGTACTGGTGGTGGAGAAGCGCTGGATGGGCGAGGAGGAGTTCCTCTCCGCCATGACGATGTGCCGCATCCTGCCGGGCGCCAATCAGGTCAACATGGCGGTATTCGCAGGCATCAAGATGCGCGGCGCGCCCGGCGCCGCGGCGGCGGTTTTCGGCCTGTGTTGCGTGCCCGTGATCCTGATGATGGTCGCCGCCTTCTGTTACTTCCGTTTCAAGGAGATACCTGCGGTCAACGGGGTGTTGCACGGGGCATCGGCGGCGGCGGTGGCGCTGACCGTAGCGATGGTGATAAAGACCGGTCAGAAGTGCCTCACCGGGGCAGTGCCGGTGCTGCTTTTTGCCGCCGCATTCGTGCTCAACGGACTGCTGCGGTTACCCCTGTTGTTAACACTGGGTGTGCTCGCCCCGCTGAGCCTGGTCTGGGCATGGCCGCGCGGCACGGTCCGGGGCGGGTCCGTGTGAGCACCTATCTGCAAATCGCCGGCCTGTTCGGGATGTTGTCGCTGCTATCGATCGGCGGCGGGAACGTGGTGCTGCCGGAGATGCATATGCGTGCGGTCAACGGCTACCACTGGTTGACTAATTCGCAGTTCGCCGACGTCTTCTCGATCTCGCAGGCCGCGCCCGGTCCGAGCATCCTCATCGTCACTCTGGTCGGGTATGGGGCGGGGCTTCATGCGGCAGGGGTGCCCGGCGCGATCCTCGGCGGGCTGGTCGCCACCGTCGCGATGATCCTGCCCGCGGCGTCAGTGGTGTACGCGGTCACGCTGTTCTGGCAAAAGGCGCAGGAGGCGAAGTGGCGCATCGCGGTGGAACGGGGCTTTGCGCCGCTGACGGTCGGCCTGATCCTGGCGACCTCCCTGGTGATGAGCAGGGCAGCCGACCACGATTGGCGCGCATACCTACTCACTGCCGTCTGCACGGTTGTATTCGTTCGCAGCAAAGTCAATCCGTTGTACGTCGTCGCGGGGGCCGGTGTACTGGGGTACCTGGGTGTCGTCTGATCCGGCCGATTCCCGGTTCCGCTGGGTGCCGGCTCTGCAATCCTTGCGCACGACCTGTCAACGCCGTCAATTCGTGCCAAGTCGCCCGTCAACGGCAATCACACGATAGGTCTTTGATTATTCAAAGTCGTCGACAATATTGTAATTTGCTGGATTTCCTTGGCCGATTCGACAATTTCGCGGTAGCGTTCCAGCTTTCTTCGGCGCTACAGGGCAGGGGAGTTTGGAAATGACAGTCTCCAGCGATGTGTCGCAACGTTGTGTTCAAGATCTGGTTGCGTCCGCTTTGGAATCGGCGGGCCCCGCGTCGGTGCTGTGCAATCTGCGCTGCAAGTACTGCTAGAATGGGATTACCTCTCCACCCGCTCGGATGTCCGAGGCGGTGTGGCGCCGCACGCTGGTCGCCATCCGCGAGTACGCGGTGTTGACCAGCGCGCGCTGCGGATACGACATACCGATCGACATTATCTGGCACGGCGGAGAACCGACGCTCCTGCCGCCGACATATATCAAAGATGTGATTGCGCTGCAGCGCGAGCTAATCCCCGGTGATTGGCTCGCCGCGCGCAGGGTCAGAAACTGTCTGCAAACAAACCTCTATTCCGTGAGCGAAGACCATCTCGATCTTTTCCAGGAGCACGATTTCGGGCTGGGCGTATCTCTCGACTTCGCCCGGGAGTGCGGCTGACTGCGGGCGGGCGTCCCACCGAGGATGCCGTGATGGCAAACATCGAGCGGCTCCAGCGCCGTGGACTGCCGTTCAGCATCATCACCGTGCTCGCCGCACACACGGTTGGCGCGATGCGTACGGGATGGCAGGTTTCGGCACCGATGCGATTCACCTGGGCGCGGCAACCGATCCCGGGTCGCGGGAGAACAACGAAGATCGCTATGTCGCGATACCGCCGGTATTCGCGGTCTGTGACGGGCAAGGCGGCTGTGCCGCTCCCGCGGCCGCCGTCGCCCGGCCCACCGAACTCGCACAATCGGCCACTGCCGTCAACGTCGGCGCGCTTGCGTCCGCCGTCGAAACGGCCGAGCGCGACATCCAGGGAATCGAGGGATCAGCCGACCGGAACCGCGACATGGAGCAGGCATTCCGCGGAGGTGTTCGCCACCAGAGGTCACGAATCAGCTGGCCGGCCACCACGCTCGCCGGCCTTGCGCTTGGTGACCAGGGCGGTCGGCTCGATTGGATCGTCTTCCACGTCGGCCAATGCCGCGTCTACCACTGGTGCTCGGAGGGCGGACTGACGCGGCTCACCCGCGACCATTCCGTCGTTCAGGAACTGGTTGACACCGGCCAGATCGACGCTGACGAGGCGTCGACACACCCGCAACGGCACATGGTGAAGAAGTCGCTGGCGTTGCGCCCACGGCAACACGTGGCCGTGAGAACCGAGGTGGAGTTCGCGGTGCGGCCCGCGGTTGCTGGCGAGCGATTCCTGTTGTGCAGCGACGGTGTCACCGCGGAACTGACCGACGCGGAGATCGGTTCGGTGATGGCGGCGGGGACCGACGATCAGGCGGTTGCCGATCGTCTCCTGGCATCGGCGGTTGGCCGTGGGGGTCAGGGCAACGCGACGGCGGTGGTCGTCAGCCTCAGTGATGTCCGTAAAGGTCCTGAAAGCCCATGAATGTTGTTGCGGGGTAGGAGAATATCGGTGCTCATGCCGATAGACTCAGCAAGCACGGGTCGGTCACGATCGAAGGGTTGCTGAACCCCGAGCTCGTCGGTGCCCTGGACGCGGCGGTCACCGAGCTGGTAGCGACTCGTGTGGCGGACGGTTCGATGCGCGGATGCGCCGTTCCCGTCAAGCCCTTCCTGCAGACGTTCAACGCGTGGGCCGATGACCCGACGATCAGGCGGCTGGCCCTGTCGAAGACGATTGGGGAGATCGCTTCCGCCTTGCTGGGCGTGGCGCGGGTGCGCCTCATGCAAGACCAGATTCTGATCAAAGAGCCCGGTGATCACGCCTCGCCCTGGCATGTCGACCGGGATTACTGGCCCATCGACGCCGCAGCGTGCTCGGTTTGGGTGCCGCTGCACGACGTGTCTGTATCTATGGGGCCGATCGAGTACGTGGCGGGCAGCCATCGGCGATGGTCGGCCGCCGCCAATCGGCGCTGTCCGACGATACCGACGTCGACGCCGGCCCGCGAAGTGACGATTCCGGCCCGCCCGACGTCGAAGCGGAGATCGAGCGCCACGGATGGAAGGCGGCGAGCCGCGAATTCACCGCCGGGGACGTCGAAGTGCATGATGGCCGGACCCTGCATCGGGCGGGAGCCAATGACAGCAGCGTGCCTCGCCGCGTCGTCGTGCTGCACTACATGGACGCGAAGGCCCGGCTCGTGGCGCGGCGACACGACACCAGCGCGACCATGTCACGCGTTTCGGATGTCACCCGTTCCGGGGGGCGAGGTTCTGCGGGGTCCTGTCGCGCCGCCGGTGTGAGAATCGGCAGGTGCCACTCGAATCGGCGGCTGCACGCGCGCGTGAGGACGTCGTGCGTGTCCGTGACGACCCGATGGCGCGCCTGGCGCTGTTGCGCCGGCTCTACGATGTCCCGCGGGGTGTGGACCGCGGCTACCTTCCCTACCGCCGCGCGGCCTCGGCGTTCATGGGTTGGCAGTTGCGCCGTCAGCTTCTGAACTCGCCGGGCGACCCCCGGCCGGGCAGCCCGTGGTGGCGGGCGCTCAACGAGGGGCTGTTGCTCGACACCGCCGAAGCCCGCGCGTTCGCGTTCGGCTACTCGGGCGACCCCAGCGGCCCCGGGGTAACCGCACACCTGGATTTCATCCGGTCCCCGTCGGCGCGCAACTGGTATCGCGCGCACAACGTCAGCGTCGTCGGTGGCTATCTGGCGAACCGGGAGCTGGCCGCCGCCGAGGGCCGCGTCGAGAGGTTCTTCCTCAACGTTGTCCTCGTACGGGTCCTCTACGCCCATGCCCTGGTGGCAGCGCCCCGGCTCGCGCTGGGCAGGCTCGCCCCATTGGCGCGCCTGCTCGGCGATCCCCGTGTGGGCATGACCGGAATCTTCCTGTCGCTGTCGCGGATCCTGCCCGACCGCTACCCCCTCGGCGACGACGTCGAGTTCTACATCGCTGCCGAGCACGGGTTCGGCCACATGCTCGACGTCGGCATCATCGTGCCCAGGCTGCACTACCTCTACAACTGGTCGGCCGGCGAACTGCGGATTCCGGCCCTTCGATCTCTGCTGCACGGCGACGTCCCGGCATACGCGTGGGATGTGGACGACATCCGAACGTGGCGGTTCCATCCGTCTTGGTTGGCGCGCGCGGCCCGGCGGATCGTTCCCCCGCCGTCAAATGGTTGATCAAGACCGGCACATACCCGGCGACTCACCCGGGCGAACCCAGCTTCCGGTAGCGGGCTAGCCGTGCCGCCCGCCGTACCGAATCGGGCTGGGACGCAAGGTCGCTCACTTCGGCCGCAATGGCGCGCGACAGCCGCTGTGAAAACGCGATCGGCTCGTCGGCGGCATCGGGGCATTCGGGGACGACGAGGTCGACGATCCCGTTGCGGAGCAGGTCGGCCGACCTCACGTTCTGTGCCGCGGCCAGCTCCGGCGCGTGGGCGGTATCGCGGAACACGATGGCGCTGGCGCCTTCTGGCGGAAGCGGGGCCAGCCAGCCGTGCAGCGCACACAATACCCGGTCGGCCGGCACCATCGCCAGTGCGGGGCCGCCGCTGCCCTGCCCGAGCAGCACCGAAACGGTCGGCGTGTCGAGCATGACGAGATCGGAGAGGCAGCGCGCGATCTCGCCGGCCAAACCGCCCTCCTCGGCCTCTTCCGACAGCGCCGGGCCCGCGGTGTCGATGACGAGCACCAGCGGCACTCGCAGACCGGCCGCCAATGCCATGCCGCGGCGGGCCTCACGCAGGGCGGCAGGACCGACCAGTCCACCGACCACCCGCTGTTGTCCGAGCAGCACCACCGGCTGGCCGCCGAAGCGTGCCAGTGCCAACACCATGGTCTCCGATTCGCCGCGGCCGGTCCCTGACAGGAGCACCACGTCGGTGGCGCCGTGTCGCAACAGGTCAGACACCCCTGGGCGGTCGGTGCGGCGGGACGCCAGCACCGAATCCCAGGCGGGCACGTCGGGCAGCGGTGCGGCGGGTTCCCGGCTCGGCGCCGCACCCGGCATGTCCGACATCACCCGCAGAGCGCGGTCCAGGGAGTCACGCAACCGCGGCAGCGGAAGCACGGCGTCGATCACGCCGTGCCGTTGCAGGTTCTCCGCGGTCTGGACACCCGCGGGAAAGGGCTCTCCGTAGAGCTTCTCGTACACACGCGGTCCCAGGAAGCCGATCAGTGCACCGGGCTGGGCCACCGTGATGTGGCCCAGCGAGCCCCACGACGCGAACACTCCGCCTGTCGTCGGGTGGCGCAGGTACACCAGATAGGGCAGGTGGGCCTTCTTGTGAAGCGTCACGGCCGCGGCGATCTTGACCATCTGTAAGAAGGCCACGGTGCCTTCCTGCATGCGGGTGCCTCCCGAACTGGGCGAGGCCAGCAACGGCAGACCTTCCGCTGTCGCTCGTTCGACGGCCGCCGTTACCCGCTCGGCCGCCGCGACTCCGATCGAACCGGCAAGGAATTCGAAGGCGCAGGCCACCACGGCGACTCGTCGGCCGAACACCGTGCCCTCGCCGGTCAGTACCGATTCGTCCAGACCGGTGGCAGCTCCCGCCGCGGCGAGTTCGTTGCGGTAGTCCGAGAAATAGGAGTCACCGCTGGGCTCGAATTGCGGGGCGGTGTCCCAGCTGACGAACGAACCGGGGTCCAGTACGGCATCGCGGAGCTCGTGCGCGGTGATGAGGCTCACCCTTGTCAAGGGTAGTGAAGGCTAGTTAGTGGTAGTCAAGGAAGCCAACGCCGGCCGCGCCGCGGGCCCAGTCCGGCCGAGGCGCGGCGAACGAGGGGCGGGGCGGGTCCAGCTAGGGTTGCGACATGATCGGTGTTACCCGCGACGGCAACGTCATGACCATTGAACTTCAGCGTCCGGATCGTCGCAACGCGCTCAACAGCCAACTTGTCGACGGTCTGCGAGATGCGATCGAGGACGCCGCGGCACAGGACATCCGTGCGATCGTGCTGACCGGCCAGGGAACCGTGTTCTGTGCGGGCGCGGATCTGTCCGGCGACGTCTTCGGCGCCGACTTTCCGGACAAGGCGCTGGCGTTGAACCTGGCCATCGACCGGGTGCCGGTCCCCGTGATCGCCGCGATCAACGGCCCCGCTATCGGCGCCGGGGTTCAGCTGGCGATGATTTCCGACCTGCGGGTGGTGGCACCCGAAGCATACTTCCAGTTTCCGATCGCCAAATATGGTTTGGCCCTTGATAACTGGAGCATCCGCCGATTGGCTTCACTAGCGGGGTACGGGCGTGCCCGCGGAATGCTGCTCGCGGCCGAGAAGCTGACGGCCGAAGTTGCCTTGCAGACCGGCATGGCCAACCGGATAGGGACGCTGGCTGACGCGCAGGCCTGGGCGGCCGAGATCGCGGACTTGGCGCCGCTCACGTTGCGCCACGCCAAGCGTGTGCTCAACGACGACGGCGCCTATGAGCAGCAGGGCGACGTGCACAAGGATCTCTTCGATCGGGCGTGGGGCAGCCAGGACGTCATCGAGGCACAGGTCGCTCGGATAGAAAAACGGCCGCCGAACTTCCAGGGGGCCTAGCTCGTGAAGCGGACGACACGTATCGCGGGAAGCGCGGCGGCGCTGGCTGTCGGCAGTTGGATGCTGCGCACGTTCCACGGTGTGCCTGAGGCCCTGGGCGCCGACTCCGATGCGATTGCCGCGGTGACGGCGCAGTCTGCACACCACCGGCACGGCGTGTTCATGAACCTCGAACCGTCGTCGACGATCGCGCTCACCCGCGACGAGCAGCTGATACTCGTCCGCGACCTGCTGCTGGGTCGCGTGGCCGGCCGGGCCGACGGGCCGATTCCGGTGGTGAGGCCCATTCTCGGCGACCACGCCGCCGACGCCGCGGTCACCTGGTTCGGACACTCCAGTGTGCTGATCGAGATCGACGGCTACCGGGTACTGGCCGATCCGGTGTGGAGTGAGCGGTGTTCACCGTCCCGGACAGCCGGGCCTCGACGTATGCACCCCGTCCCGTCACAGTTGGACGCCTTGCCGGCCGTCGATGCGGTCATCGTGAGCCACGACCACTACGACCACCTCGACATCGACACCATCGTGGCGCTCGCGGAGACCCAGTGGTGCAAGTTCTTCGTTCCGCTCGGGGTGGGGGCGCACCTGCGTGACTGGCACATCCCATCGGACCGAATCGTCGAACTCGACTGGAACGCCGAAGTCGAAGTCGACGAACTCAGGCTCGTCTGCACACCGGCCCGGCACTTCTCCGGTCGGTTCCTGACCCGCAATACCACGCTGTGGTCATCGTGGGCGATCCTCGGTCCACGCCACCGCGCGTTCTTCGGTGGCGACTCGGGGTACACCGGCGGCTTTGCCGATATCGGGGAGGAATACGGGCCCTTCGACCTGACCATGATGCCGGTCGGCGCCTATCACCCGGGCTGGCCGGACATCCACATGAATCCCGAAGAAGCGGTGCGCGCGCATCTGGATCTCGCCGATCGCACCCACAGCCTGCTCGTCCCGATTCACTGGGGAACGTTCCGGCTGGCGCCCCACCCGTGGTCGGAGCCCGTCGAGCGGCTCCTGACGGCAGCCGGTGCCGCTGGAGTGTCGGTGTCGGTGCCGCGGCCGGGTGGGCGGGCAGATCGCGCATACTCCGCCGACGATCCGTGGTGGCGGTTCTAGCCGCCTGGTTGCCGAGAAGGCCCCACTTCGCGCCAATGCACGGCTAGGTTCGACGAACGAGCGGTGACCTTCAAAGTACTTCGACACCTGAGTGCTTCGACACCGACAGCAAGGGGAGTCTTGCGATGAAGGAGACCGTCAGATGACCATCCCGTCAGTGGCCGCGGGTCTCACCGAAGCCGAGGTGGCCCAGCGCATCGCCGATGGAAAGACCAACGACGTGCCGATGCGCGCCGGACGCAGCGTGTCCGACATCATCAGAGCCAACGTCTTGACTCGGATCAATGCCATCCTGAGCGCCCTGCTGGTCATCGTGCTCATCACCGGCTCGTACATCAACGGCCTGTTCGGGTTGTTGATCATTGCCAACAGTGCGATCGGCATCGTGCAGGAGCTCCGAGCCAAGCAGATGCTGGACAAGCTCGCCATCGTCGGGCAGGCCAAGCCGACGGTGCGGCGCCGTACGGACACCGGGTCCGTCGCCACGCCGATGTCCGCCAACCAGGTGGTGCTCGACGACATCATCGAACTCGGCCCCGGCGATCAGATCGTCGTGGACGGGATGATCGTCGAGGAAGCCAACATCGAGGTCGACGAATCCCTTCTCACCGGTGAGGCCGATCCGATCGCCAAGGACGCCGGCGATCCGGTGATGTCGGGCAGCTTCGTCGTCGCCGGCACCGGTGCCTACCGTGCGACCAAGGTGGGAGGTGAGGCCTATGCGGCCAAACTGGCCGAGGAGGCCAGCAAGTTCACCCTGGTGAAATCCGAACTGCGGACGGGCATCAACCACATCCTGCGGTTCATCACCTACCTGTTGTGGCCCACCGGTCTGCTGATCATCTACACCCAGTTGTTCGTCACCGAGGCCGGCTGGCGGGAATCGGTGTTGCGGATGGTCGGTGCGCTGGTACCGATGGTCCCGGAGGGCCTGGTGTTGATGACCTCCCTCGCGTTCGCGGTCGGGGTGGTGCGGCTTGGGCGGCGTCAGTGCCTGGTCAACGAACTGCCCGCGATCGAAGGGCTGGCCCGCGTCGATGTGGTGTGTGTGGACAAGACCGGCACACTCACCGAGAACGGGATGCGGTTCAGCGAGCTCAAGGCACTGGCAAGCGAAGCCGAACAGATCGTTGCGGAGGCGCTGGCGGCGCTTGCCGCCGACGACCCACGGCCCAACGCCAGCATGCAGGCGATCGAGGAAGCCTTTGCGCGGCCGCCGGGTTGGACCGCGACCGCGTCTGCACCGTTCAAGTCGGCCACAAAATGGAGCGGGTCGTCATACGGCGAGCACGGCAACTGGGTCATCGGTGCGCCCGACGTGCTGCTCGACCCCGGTTCGCCGGCGGCGAAGCAGGCCGAGGAGATCGGCGCCAAGGGGTTGCGCGTGCTGTTGCTCGGTTCCTCGGACCACGCGGTGGACGCTGCGGGCGCCCCGGGATCGGTGACTCCCGTGGCATTGGTGGTGCTGGAGCAGAAGGTGCGCCCAGATGCCCGTGACACGCTTGAATACTTTGCGGAACAGAATGTTTCGGTGAAAGTCATCTCCGGTGACAACGCGTCGTCGGTGGGTACGGTCGCGGGGTCGCTGGGTCTGCACGGTGAAGCGATGGACGCCCGCAAACTCCCCAGCGATCCCACGGAGCTGGCCGACACGTTGCAGACTTACACCACATTCGGCCGGGTCCGTCCGGACCAGAAACGCGCCATGGTCCATGCCCTGCAGTCGCGTGGCCATGCGGTCGCGATGACCGGCGACGGAGTCAACGACGTGTTGGCGCTCAAGGACGCCGATATCGGCGTGGCGATGGGTTCGGGCAGCGCGGCGTCGCGTGCCGTCGCCGATATCGTGTTGCTGGACAACAAATTCGCGACGCTGCCGTACGTCGTGGGTGAGGGCAGGCGTGTCATCGGCAATATCGAGCGGGTCTCGAATCTGTTCTTGACGAAGACGGTCTACTCGGTGTGGCTGGCTCTGCTGGTCGGACTGTTCGGTGTGTACTCGACGATCTTCGGCGGCGACGCACTGCTGTTCCCGTTTCAGCCGATTCACGTCACCATCGCGGCCTGGTTCACCATCGGCGTGCCGGCGTTCATTCTATCGCTGGCCCCCAACAACGAACGTGCCCATTCGGGTTTCGTGCGCCGGGTGATGTTCGCGGCCCTGCCCTCGGGGTTGACCGTGGGCATCGCCACATTCATCTGCTATCTGATCGCCTACCCCGCAGCGGGCTCCACCACCGACGAACAGACGCAGGCGTCGACGTCGGCGCTGATCACCCTGCTGATCGCCGCCTTGTGGGTGCTGGCCACGGTGGCACGGCCCTACCAGTGGTGGCGGGTTGCGCTGGTGGCCGTTTCGGGGCTGGCCTATGTCGTGATCTTCGCCATTCCGCTGGCCCGTAAGCAGTTCATGCTCGACCCGTCCAATGGCGCCATGACGACCGCCGCAATCGGGATCGGCCTGGCGGGGGCCGTGGTGATCGAGGCGTTCTGGTGGCTTCAAGGCAGGATCCTCGGCGAGCCCCGGCGCATGTGGAGGTAGCGAAGGACTTGCGGAGGCCGCCGATGCCGGCGACAATGCCCTGCGGCAAAGGGAATCAACGAGGGGTCGCATCCTATGGCGAAGCTGTCTGTCTCCGTTGACGTCCCACTGCCGGCCGAACAGGCGTGGCAATGCGCGTCGGACCTTTCCCGCTACAAGGAATGGCTGACGATCCACCGGGTCTGGCGCAGCAAGCTGCCTGAGACCTTGAGCAAGGGCACGATCCTGGAGTCCATCGTCGAAGTCAAGGGCATGGCCAACCGGGTCAAGTGGACGATCGTGCATTTCAAGCCGCCGCATGCGATGACGCTCAACGGAGAGGGGCGAGGCGGAGTCAAGGTCAAGCTGCTCGCCAAGGTAACCCCGAATTCAGACGGGTCGACCGTCACCTTCGACATCCATCTCGGTGGGCCGGCGCTGTTCGGGCCCATCGGGATGGTGGTCGCGGGTGCGCTGAAAGGCGATATCCGCCAATCTCTAGACAAGTTCGCGGCGGTGTTCGCGGTCGGTTCCTGAACGGCGCGGGCACGGGTGCCCGCCTCCGGGACGGGCCGGGACAGGACAGATCAGGGCAGCGGCGCCGACCACACCAGCCGGGTGCCTCCAGAAGGGCCGGGACCGACGTCGAGTCGGCCTCCGCACTCGCGTGAGCGCGCGGCGAGGTTCGCCAGCCCGCTGGGTGTGGTCTCCGAGGGAAAGCCGCAGCCGTCGTCGGTGACGGCGACGGTCAGGTCGTCGTCCACGCTGACTTCCACTGTGACCGAGGATGCGCCGGAATGCCGCACCACATTGCTGACCGCTTCGCGGACAACGGCTTCGGCGTGGTCGGCCAATGTCGCGTCTACCACCGAGAGTGGACCGCTGACATGGAGTGCACTGCGCACGCCCGAGTCGGCGGTCATATGCGTCACCGCCTGTTCCAGACGCTGGCGCAGCCGGGTAACGCTGCCGCCGTGCAGATCGAAAATCGCGGTACGGATCTCCTGGACCACCTCCTGGAGGTCGTCGAGGGCACGGGAGATCCGCCGGGACGTATCGGCGGAGCCGGGGCCGATCACCGCCTGCAGCGAGAGCCCGATGGCGAACAACCGCTGAATGACGTGATCGTGTAGGTCGCGCGCGATCCGGTCGCGGTCGACGATCACGTCGAATTCCCGCAGTGTTGCGACCGTGTTCGCCTGCGCCTGCGCCAGATTCAGCGCCAGCCCAGACTGGTCGGCGAATGCCGCCGTCATGTCGAGCTGATCGGCGGTGTAGGACTCGCCCTCATGCGCCACGCATACCAGCACCCCCGACACCGTGTCCGGCAGCCGCATTGGAAGTACGAGCGCATCGAGCCCAACGTGCTCGAAGTCCTCGAAGTCGCCAAAACCGCTGAAGTCACCGAAATCCTTGATGTGCAGCGGCGTTCGCCGCAGGAAGGCGTGTCCGACCGCGGTACCGGCGAGCGGGACCGCAACTCCGGTCAGTGCGTTCCGGGTCGCGGCCGCAACCGTCAGCTCGCCGTCTCCGCCGGGGATCAGCAGTGCGCTGAATCTGCTGCCGGTCAGGCCGGTGGCTTGTTCGACGATCTGGCGGTGCACGCGTTCGGGGTCCTCCCCGGCGAGCAGGCTGGTGCTGATGTCGCGGGTGGCCTCGATCCAGATCTGGCGGGTCCGGGCCGCCTGGTAGAGGCGCGCATTGTCGACGGCGATTCCCGCCGCGCCCGCCAACGCGGTCACCAGCAGTTCATCGTCGGCGCTGAACCCGATGCCGCCGGACTTCTCCGTCAGGTAGAGGTTGCCGAAAACCCTGTCGCGGATGACGATTGGAACGCCGAGGAACGTGCGCATCGGCGGATGGTGCGGTGGGAAGCCGACGGATGCAGGATGTCGGGAAAGGTCATCGATCCGAACGGGTTCGGGGGTCTCCAGCAGCAGTCCCAACACCCCGCGCCCGGAGGGCAGGGCACCGATTCGCTCGCGGGTGGCGTCGTCGATGCCGCGGTGGACGAATCGCTCCAGGGTGTGTGAGGGCTCGGCGGCCCTGACTCCCAGCGCGCCGTACCGTGCGTCGACCAGTTGCATCGCGGTCCGCACGATCGTGTCCAAGGTGTGCTCCAGATCCAAGCCGGCAGTCACCGCGAGCATGGCTTCGACCAGTCCGTCCCTGATTCCCGGCGGCAAGCTCCCGGGTTCAGTCATGCTGATTGCGCCGCAGCTCCGCGGCCAGCAGCGCCGCCTGCGTCCGTCGGTGCAGGCCGAGTTTGGCCAGCAGCCGCGACACGTAGTTTTTGACCGTTTTCTCCGCGAGGAACATACGCTCACCGATCTCGCGATTGGTTAGGCCCTCACCGAGCAGTTCGAGCAGGGTCCGCTCGGTGGCTGACAGGTCCCGCAGCCTGGGGTCGCCGGTGCTCTCGTCGTGCCGGGTGTCGTTGCGCAATTTCGACATCAGGGCCGCTGCTGCGCGGTTGTCCAGCAGTGATTTGCCGGAGCCGACCGCTTTGATGGCCCTGGCCAGCTCCATGCCGCGAATATCCTTGACCACATAGCCGCTGGCCCCGGCGAGGATGGCGTCGAGCATCGACTGCTCGTCGGTGAACGAGGTCAGAATCAGGCACCGCAGCTCGTCGTGCACCGCCAGCAGGTCGCGGCAGAGGTCGATTCCGCTGCCGTCGGGCAGTCGCACATCCAGCACCGCGACGTCGGGGCGCGCTGCCGGTATCCGCGCCTTGGCTTCCGCCACCGTGCCCGCCTCGCCGACGACGGTCAGCTCGGGTTCGCCGCTTAGAAGGTCGACGAGGCCGCGCCGGACTACTTCGTGGTCGTCGACCAGGAAGACAGTGATCACCGCCTGACCCTAGCGCGGCTCGTTCTACGATGACGCTCGTGGCCGCCGACCCCAGCGCTGGGTACCGATGCGGCGTCGACTTCCGATCCGTCGACGCCATCGACATCCACACCCACGTCGAACTCGACTCCCACGGGCACCACGCATACGACGACGGGCTCGTCGAGGCCACCCGGGTCTACTTCAAGATGGACGACGTGGCGTCGGGAGCCGCGACTGTCGATGTCCTGGCCGCCCACTACCGCAAACACAACGTCGCCGCGGTCGTCTTCACTGTCGACGCGGAAAGCGCCATGGGGCATCGGCCGAACTCGGTCGAGGATCTCATCGAAGGGGCCGCGCGCAACAACGACGTGCTGATCCCGTTCGGGACCGTCGATCCCTGGCTGACCGAACGGGGCGTTGCCGTATCCCGTGTCCGGGAGCTGGCCTACGTCCACGGGGTGCGGGGGTTCAAGTTCCATCCGAGCATGCAGGCCTTCGAACCCAACGACCGCCGGTTCTACCCGATCTACGAGGCCATCGAGGAAGCCGGTGTGCCCGCGCTGTTCCACACTGGCCAGACGGGTATCGGATCGGGACTGCCGGGTGGGCGCGGCATCAAACTGCGCTATTCAGATCCGATGCTGCTCGACGATGTCGCAGCGGACTTTCCCGGTCTCACGATCGTCATGGCGCACCCCGCCGTGCCGTGGGTCGACGCCCAGATCGCCATAGCCACGCATAAATCCAACGTCTACATCGACCTTTCAGGGTATTCGCCGAAATACTTCCCGCCGCAGCTGGTGCGGGCAATGACCCGGCAGCTGAGCACCAAAGTCCTGTTCGGCACGGACCACCCCTACATTCGCATCGAACGCTGGCGCAATGACTTCGACGCCCTGGGCCTGTCACCCGAGGTCGCGGACCGCGTCTACAAGCAGAACGCGCTTCGCGTACTGGGGGAGTGCGCACCCTCCTGAAAGACGTCCCGCCGCCGGGCATGCTCCGATGCCGAGTCATCCTCCGTCTGGCGCTTTGTCGTTAGGGCGCTGTCCCTGGCGCAATGTGGCAAGCAGTTCCCGATACGGGCCCACCAGGTACACGGTGTCGCCCGCGGCCAATGTGGTGTCCCCGTGCGGATGCAGGTTGGTCAGAGTGGGGCCGGTGCTCCCCGCGATCGCGATGACCCGGGTTTGCGTGGACAGATCGGACATCCGGATCCCGTCGAGTTCGCTGCCGAGTTCGACGCGCACCCCGCCGACCATGAACGAACGCTGACGCACTGAGAACGTCCCGAACACCTGCAGCCCCATCGCCGCACCGATGAACCACGGTGCGGCCAATTCGACGGTTGACCGGATGTGGACGAACCTGAAGCGATGCGCGACAGCTGCGTCCAGCTCGCGGTCGAAGATCCGCAGCACCACGGGTACGCCCTCTCCCTCAGCGGACGGGCGCCAGCGGGGCCCTAGCAGCTGGCGTGAGACGATGCCGGTCTCGATGTTGGTCATGTCGTCGCCGGTGACGACGGCGACGGCTGACGCCCAGTCGATCCGCGCGTCTATGAGTGTCTGGCGCAGCGTCGCATCGCCCACGATGACCGGAACGCCCAGCTCGGCCATCGACGACACGAAACGGTTGTCGGGGTTGCGCTCGATCACGACGACCTCGCAGCCCATGGCGACGAGTTCGCTGGCCACACGGTTTCCGAACGATCCCAGCCCGACCACGATCACATGATCGAATAGATCGCGGACCTGGCTCATCGACGCCCACTCACCCAGCCGCCGGGACAGCAGCAGGTCGGCGATGAACGCCACCAGCACCGCCATGGTGGTTACCCCGGCCAGCATCAGTCCGATCCCGAACATCCGCAGCAAGGTCGGTTGACCGATGAATGAGAAGTCGCCGTAGCCGACGGTGGTAAATGTCTCCGTTGAGAAGTAAAGCGCGTCGATGAAACTCATGCCTGGATACCGGAAAAAGGCGTGAAGAACGATGGACGACAGCACCAGCAGCGATAACGAAGTGGCGATTGCCAGAAAGAAGTTGGGGTTGACATCCTCACGCAACGTCCGAAGCGCGCCCCTGATCCGCGCCAGACGGGGCCGGGTCGAGCGGCGGAGCCGGGTCGGAGCACTGACCGAGAGACCCCGGGCGGTCAGTTCGTCGGCCGTTCCGATCATCAGTGTCGAATCACCGAGGCGCACTGCCTCGTCTCGCCCCGGGCAGGCGACCAATTCGCCGGGCGACGCCGTATCCTCACCGCGGATTACTGCGACGGGCAACAGATCGCCGTAGATTTGCCGCAGAGTTCCGTCGCGGGGAACATCGGCGCCCGACACGACGAATTCGATTCCGGCGACACCGATCACATGAGTGGTGCGTGACAGGCAGGCCTCGACGACCATCGGTGCGGCCAGCTCCGCGACATCCAGGACGGCCCCGGGACCGTTACGCGCCGCGACCGCGTCCCGCAGCACGCTGTTGGCGAGCCGGGTGACCACCCGCACGGTCGGGTTGAGTTGACGCGCCAGCAGCGCGATTTCAAGGTTGACCCCGTCGTCCGGGCCGGCCGCGACGATGGTCCTCGCCGAGGCGATCCCGGCCCCTTGGAGGGCGGAGGCCGTTTGCATGCGCACCACATCCGCACCCGCGTTGTGCAGTTCCTCCGCCACGCTGTCGGCGAGGGCGTCGTCGCCTGCGACGATCATATGACCGTGCATCTGTGCAGGCTACGTGGCGGCGGATCGGGATGTGTCCATGTCCGCTCCGATTGCCCAGCAGGATAGGGACGTGGTCATCCGTGCATCGTGAAGTCGGCGAAGTCGAAGCCGGGCACCACGACGCAGCTGACCAGGCACGGCTCGCCGGAGCAGCGGGCACGCTGCCAGTGTCCGGGTGGCACCACCAGTTGGGGGCGCTCGCCTGAGGTGATGTCGCTGCCGAGCGAATACGTTGTGGCAGTGTCACGTTCGGGCCCGATTTCGAACCGTAACGGGCCGCCGCGGTGATAGAACCACAGTTCGGCGCTGCGAACCGTGTGCCATGCCGACTGCTGGCCGGGCATCAGGAGGAACAGGATCGCCGTGCCCGCGCTGCGTGGTCCGCTGTAGTCGGGCGGCAGTCCCGATTGGGCGATGCTCACCTCGCTGCGCCAGGTCTCTCGGAAGAACCCCCCTTCGGGGTGCGGCGCCAGGCCGAGGCGCCGGGCCCAGTCGGGGAGCGCAGTCATCGCTACAGACTAGGAGACGGGTGCGTGCCGAGTAAGCGATAAGGTCTGCGGGTGGATCGCCTGCGCCCCGGTTGGATGATCGCCCTGTGCGCGGCGATTCTGGGGGCCAGCGTATGGATGCCGTGGCTCACCACCGGAGTCAACGGCGGAGGCCATGCCAATGCGGTCGGCGGCAGCATAGGCAGCATGATCGCGCCGCAGCGCTTTGGCACCGGCCAGCTCATCGTCTTGCTGACCGCGACGTTGCTTGTCGCCGGCGCGATGACGGCGCGTGGGATTTCGGCCCGGGGGGCTTCGCTTACCGCACTGGCGAACTCGGTGTGCATCGTGGCGCTCGCCTGGTCGTACTACCGCCTCAACGTCGGCCCGACGATATCGGTGTCCTACGGCTGGTACCTGGGAGTGGCGGCGGCGGCGATGGCAATCGGCTGCTCGCTGTGGGCCGTGGTCGATGCGCTGCGCGGGAGCAACATTCGAGATGAAAACCGATAGGTCGGCCTGGTCATGCTCATCGACCAGCGTTCCTGCCGGCGCCGATTGTGCGACAGTTTTCCCGTGATGCGCGATTCCCAGGACATACTCGCCGACCGAATGGCCGAACTGGCCAGACGGTTGGCCGTGCCGCTCAGTCTCGACGAGGTGTTGACCGGTGTCACGCACACCGTGCTCGAGGTCATACCCGGCGCCGACATCGCGGGGTTCCTGCTTTTCACGAAGGCGGGGAAATACGAAACCCAGGCCGCGACGTCAGACCTCATGTTCGAGCTCGACGCGCTGCAGGTCAAGCACGGAGAGGGGCCGTGCATCGATGCCGCGATCGACGAATTGATCGTCCGCACCGACGACTTCCAGCGCGAGGACCGGTGGCCCCATTACTCGGCGGAGGTTCTCACGTTGGGTCTGCGCAGCGCGCTGTCGCTCAAGCTGTACACCACGCGGCGCAACGCCGGAGCGCTCAACATCTTCGGCTACCAGCCCAACGCCTTCGGTCCGGAGGACGAGGCGGTCGGCTCAGTGCTTGCCGCCCACGCCGCGGCGGCGATCCTGGCCAGCCGACAGGGCGAGCAATTGCAGTCAGCGCTGTCCAGTCGCGACCTGATCGGTCAGGCCAAAGGGATCATCATGGAGCGCTACCGAGTAGATGCGGTGCGCGCATTCGAGATGCTGCGTGAGCTGTCCCGAACGTCGAACGTCAAGCTCGTCGAGATCGCCCAGCGTGTCATCGACACCCGCGCCGATGCATAGCGGCGCGCTATAGGGCGTCTTTGATCTCGTTCTTCAATGCCTCGGCTTGGGTGCCGAAAATCGCCTGTACGCTGGTGCCGACTTCGAGGACGCCCGCCGCGCCGAGCGCTTTGAGTCGGGCCTGGTCCACCTTGGTCTTATCGGCAACCTCCATCCGCAGTCGCGTGATGCACGCGTCGACATTGACCAGGTTCTCCCGGCCGCCGAATGCGGCGATGAGTTGTTCGGCCCGGCCGTCGGCTGTGGTGGCTGCCGACGTCCCCAAGGCCGTCGAGGCCCGGGCAGTGGAGCCGTCGCCAAGGTTGGCGTCCTGCTCGGCGTCGAATTCGGACTCGGGTTCGCGGCCGGGTGTCCTCATGTTCCACGTGGTGATCGCGAACCGGAACATCAGGTAGTAAAGGACGAAGAACACCCCACCCATGACGATCAGCAGGAGGACGTTGTGGGCCGCGGGAGCCCTTCCGTAGAGGATCAGGTCGATGAGGCCGGCCGAGAACGAGAACCCCAGATGGATGTCCAGCAGATACGCCACGGCCAGCGAAAGGCCGGTGAGCACGGCGTGAATCACATACAGCGGGAATGCGACGAACATGAACGCGAACTCGAGCGGCTCTGTCACGCCTGTCAGGAACGCGGTCAGTGCGGCTGCCGACAGGATGCCGACCGCGACCTTCTTCTGCCGCTTGTTCGCCACATGGATCATGGCCAGCGCCGCCGCCGGCAGGCCGAACATCAGGATCGGGTAGAACCCGGCCGTAAAGATGCCGGCCGTGTGGTCTCCCGCGGCGAACCGGGTCAGCTCACCCGTGACGACCGACCCGTCGGGTTTCTCGTAGCTTCCGTAGAGAAACCAGACGTAGGAGTTAACGATGTGATGCAGGCCGACTGGTATGAGCATCCGGTTGGCGAACCCGTACACGAATGCGCCCAGCGCTCCCGAACCGGCGATGAACCTGCCGAGGCCGGTGAGCCCGGCATCGAAGATCGGGTAGAAGTAGCTCATCGCGAAGGCGATGACAAGACACGCCACCGCCACCACGATCGGCACGAACCGACGACCCCCGAAGAACCCGAGGTACGCCGGAAGGGCGATGGTGTGGTAGCGGTCGAACAACCAGGCCGTCACCAAGCCGACCACGATCCCGGCGAAGACGCTGTAGTTGATCTGCGCCTGTTCGCCGGCCTTGTCGAGCTGGCCGGCCAGAACCAACGGCGACATAGTCTTGAATACCGAAGCCATCACCAGGTAGCCGACGACGGCGGCCAGTGCCGTCGACCCGTCCGCCTTCTTGGCGAACCCGATGGCGACACCGACCGCGAACAACAGCGGGAGGTTGGTGAAGAGCGCCCCTCCGGCCGCGCTCATCGCCTCGAAGAACGGCCCTATCACCGGCGCGTCGATTCCGCCCAGCAGGTCGTCCTGGCCCAGCCGCAGCAGGATGCCCGCCGCGGGCAGGACGGCGATCGGCAGCATGAGGCTCTTGCCGAGTCGCTGCAATTGTGCGAAGCCGGCAATGCGGAGTCCCGACTTCTGTGGCGCCCCTTCGGCTTTCGCGGCATCGCTCATCCAGGCCGACCTCCCTGTGTCGCAGCTTTGCGAAAGCGTAGACCAGAAGAGTCGATTTGAGCCCTTCTTTGCCGGGCGCTCGTATTGTGGGCCCTGAACATTCCCGACATTAGGAGCAACGGTGAGTCAGACTCCCGTCCTCGCCCCGGTTCAGGGGCGCCCTGTCGCGCTTGACGAGGTCCCCGACCCTGTCTTTTCGTCCGGCTTGGTCGGCTACGGCGCCGCGATCGATCCGCCCCGCGCCGTCATCGACGTCGTCGCCCCGGTGAGCGGCAAGTTGCTAAAGCTCATGCCCCATGCCTTCGTCGTGATGACCCCGGACAATGTCGGGATTCTGGTGCACCTGGGCCTGGACACCGTCACCTTGCAGGGCCGGGGATTTCAGACCCACGCCGCCGAGGGAGATGAGGTGACGGCAGGCCAGGTCGTCACGACCTACGACGTCCCCTCCGTCGCGGCCGCCGGGCTCAATCCCGTTGTGCCCGTGGTGGTGATGGACGAACGACAGTCCGGCAATGTGGTCGTTTCCGGTGCCTTCTCCGATGCCGCCGCCTCGGGCGCCGGGATCGGTTTCGGCACAACCCTTTTCACGTCCAACAGGTAATGGAGGTCATTGTCCTGTCGGATCCGGCGGCGATCGGCCGGCTCGCCGCCGACGCCATCGAGGACTTGCTCACTCGAAAGCCGGACGCGGTGCTCGGCCTTGCCACCGGGTCTTCGCCGCTGGCGATCTACGATCAGTTGGCCGCCCGCTGCGATGCGGGACGTATCAGCTTCTCGCAGGCACGCGGTTTCACCCTCGACGAGTACGTCGGCCTGCCCGCCGACCACCCCGAGCGATACCGCGCGGTCATCGACACGGTGCTGGTCTCCCGGGTCGATTTCGCGCCAACGGCGGTGCGGGGCCCCGACGGTCTGGCCGATGACATCCCCGCGGCCTGTGCGGACTACGAGGAGGCGATCCGCGCGGCAGGCGGTATCGACCTACAAATCCTGGGTATCGGCACCGACGGTCACATCGGTTTCAACGAGCCGGGATCGTCGCTGGCGTCTCGCACCCGCATCAAGACGCTCACCCGGCAGACCCGTATCGACAACGCCCGGTTCTTCGACGGCAATGTCGACGCGGTGCCCACCCACTGCCTCACCCAGGGGCTGGGAACGATCATGGACGCCCGCCACGTCGTCCTCGTCGCGGGCGGCCGAGGCAAGGCGGAGGCGGTTCACCATCTCGTGGAAGGGGCGGTTAGCGCCATGTGGCCCGCCACCATCCTTCAGCATCACCCACACGTGACCGTTCTCCTCGACGACGCCGCGGCCACGCGCCTGCAGCTCGTCGACTACTACCGGGAGACCTACCGCTCCAAGCCGGAGTGGCAGGGACTCTGACACGACCTATGCTGCTCGCTGCCGCCACACTCCTGGATGGCCGGGAGTTGTTGCGGCCCGGCTGGATCGACATCTCCGGGACAACGGTGCACAAGGTCGGCGCTGGCTCACCGCCGCGGGCGCCCGACCGCGACCTGGGCGCGGCCATCGTCGTCCCGGGGTTTGTCGACACCCATGTCCACGGCGGGGGCGGAGCGAGCTTCTCCGACGCGTCCTTTGACGCGTCCCCAGACGAAACGTCCGCCGCTGTCGGCCTGCATCGTCGTCACGGCACCACGAAGCTGGTCGCTTCGCTGGTCACCGCGGCGCCAGACGACCTGGCCCGCTTGGTCACCCGGCTGGCCGAGCAGGTGCGCGAAGGTGTCATCGCGGGCATTCATCTGGAGGGGCCGTGGATTTCCGCGCAGCGCTGCGGGGCTCACGAGCCCTCGTTGCTGCGCGACCCGGATCGCGCAGAACTCGATCATCTGCTGAGGCTCGGTGACGGGACGGTGCGGATGGTCACGCTGGCCCCCGAACGAGACGGCGCGCTGGCGGCCGTGCGTCGGATCGTGGACGCGGGTGCCGTGGCGGCGGTCGGCCATACCGACGCGACATATGAGCAGACCCGGGCAGCGATCGAACACGGCGCGACGGTGGCGACGCATCTGTTCAACGCGATGCGCCCGATCAACCACCGCGAACCCGGTCCGGTGATCGCACTGATGGAAGACCCGCGGGTGACCGTCGAGCTGATCACCGACGGGGTGCACATCGACCCCGCCCTCTATCGTCTCGTCAACCGTGCCGTGGGGCCGGACCGGGTGACGCTGGTGACCGACGCCATGGCCGCCGCCGGAATGGCCGACGGCCCGTATGGGCTCGGACCGCTGGCGGTCGATGTCGTCGACGGGGTGGCGCGCGTGGCCGGAACGCAGACCATCGCCGGCAGCACCGCGACGATGGACCGGGTGTTCCGGCTGGCCGTCACGCACAGCGGCCTGCCCCTTGACGAGGCGTTGTTGCTGGCGGTGCGCCAGTCGTCGACCAACCCAGCTCGGGTGCTCGGCCTGGCCGCGGCAGGACTGGCTCCGGGCGCCGCCGCCGATCTGGTTGTACTGAACGGGGACCTTCGCGTGGCCGGCGTTCTGCGCAACGGAGCGTGGCTCGTGGAGCCTTGGTGATGTGCCGCTCGGCGGGCAAAAGGCGCCTGACGGCACGCTCGTTTGGCCACCTCGAACGACCCGGAAAAGCCGCCGCGTCAAAGCCGGGACGCACCCGTGTGGGCTGCAGCAGAATCAGAGGGGCGATGGTGCCGCATCGAGGGAGCGCCGAGAGTGAGGAGCTGTCTTGAGTAGACCGCTGGACGAATTAAGCCGAGGGTTTGCGGATGTCCCGCCGGGCCTTGAGGGACGTGATCCTGAGTTCATCCGTGAGATGCTGCCCCGGTTCTGGCTGAGCGCGCAGCTCTATTTCCGGGCCGAGGTCAACGGATTCGAGAACGTGCCCGACGAGCCGGTCCTGTTCGTCGGCAACCATAGTGGGGGAGCGAACACCCCGGATACCTTCGTGTTCACCCTGGCCTATCACACGTACTTCACCGTGGAGGGTCGCCCGCTGGTCGCACTGGCTCACCGGATCGTGGTGGGAATGCCGGTGATCGGGAATATGGCACGCAGGTTCGGCATGGTGCAGGCAGGGCCGTCCGCCGCCGCCGACATCCTGCGCCAGGGCGCCAATGTGCTGGTGTACCCGGGCGGCGACGTGGAGGCGCTGCGGCCCTGGAAGGACCGCAACAGGATCGTATTCAGCGGACGCGAAGGCTTCCTCAAACTGGCCCACGAGCAACGCGTAAAGATCGTTCCGGTGGTGTCCAGCGGTGGCCACGACACGTTCTTCGTCTTCAATGACGGCCGGAAGATGGCGAAGTTCCTCCGATTCGACAAACTGCTGCGGGTCAAGTCGGTGCCGATCAGTCTGAGTTTCCCCTGGGGCCTCATGCTCGGCGACATTCCGCACATTCCGTTCCCGGCCAAGATCAGGATTCAGGTACTGCCACCCATCGACTTGCGCGAGCTGTTCGGCGACGAGCCGGATTGGGATGAGGCGTACGGCTACGTGACCTCGGTGATGCAGGTTGCGCTGTCTAAGCTTGCGGCCAAAGCTGTCGTCCCGGTGGTGAGCTGATGGCCACCATCACGAAGTCGGTCTTGGTTCACCGGCCGGTCGACGAGGTCGCAAAGGCCGCGACCGATCCCGCCGTGGTGCTGCCGATCGTCGGCGGCATGGGCAGGTCCGACCTGATCACCCGCAACTCCGACGGCGCGGAGGAGCGCGACCTCTACCTCGTCGTCGGAACGATTTACGTGGGTGGCCGCGTGCTCGTCGAACCTTCGTCGGGGGACACCTTGGTGTGGCGCTCGGTGAGAGGTACCCGCCACAACGCGCGCATCCATGTCACCCCGGCCGAAGCAGGTGCACTGGTGACCATGTCGATGACGGTCGAGTTCGCGGGGATGGTGACGGGACGCCTTACGAGCGCGCTCACCCGCGGCATCCTGGCGCGGCATATTGAGGCGGGGTTGGAGGAGTTGCGCCATCGCATCGAGTACGGCGATAAATAGCGGGCGCACGGAGCGTAGGCGAGTTCGGCGGCGGACGCGATTACCAGGCGCCGCGAATCGACAGGCTCGTCGCGGGCATAGTCTGCGCGTCGCGCGTATTTGTTGCGCGTCGAGCGTGGCCCTATGCAGGGATCTGGGCCGATTTGCCTGGTAAGCTCCACGCTCGGTGGCGCGGTTCTTGCAGGCTAACCGGCTGGAGTCAGCAGGATTGCCGCCAGACGGTCGCGGTC
>CAZEHT010000012.1:20153-22260 GCA_964511995.1 uncultured Mycobacterium sp. | reverse complement strand
TTCTTGCAGGCTAACCGGCTGGAGTCAGCAGGATTGCCGCCAGACGGTCGCGGTCGACCGCCTCGGTGAACTCCTGCAGTGTCGGTATCCGCCCGTCGCGGAACTTCAGTCCGAGCATTCGCTGCGCGCTCTTGACGCCGTACGACTCGGCGCAACGCCGAAACAGGTCGGCCACGACCGCGCGATCTTGGATGAGTTCGCCATTCATACGCGTCGTCTTGCCGCGGTATAGAACCTCTGCGGTCGCGCCGCCGCGGAAGTTGTGCTTCCACGGAGCGCCGGTCAGGGCGTAGAGATTGTCGTCGATCCGATGGGCGCTCAGCGGGATTGAGTACCGTCGACCGGTCTTGCGTCCGGCCACGGTTACCACCATCAACTGCTTGCCGGCCGAACCCAAGACCGGCGTGCGCAGCAGCAGCCCCAGGATCGGGTTCGCGACACGTACCAGCGCGTCGGGCGGGTGCGACATCGTGATCGCGGGTGATTGTTCTGTCATGCCAAAACCCTAAACCTCGTTCACCCCACGGGACTGCGGTCTGACGGATGGGCTGGCAGTCAGCTCGTCACTCGCGTTGCGAGGCTGATGACCCCGGAGACGTTTTCGATAGCCGCGAAGTCATGCAGTGCGGCTTGGAGGTCGCTGGCCGATTCCCCGGCGATGTGCACGACATAGCCGTAGTCCGGCGCACGCCCGAGCACGATCTGCTTTGCGTTGCGAAGCGAGATGCTGAGGTTTTCCCTGGTGATGCCGTCACCTTCGATGAGAATCAGGATCGAGCGCATCGGTGCCTCCGTAGTCGTCGCCGTCGTCGGCGCGAAGTGCTGCTTGCATGGGCATTGTCGCGCCGGGGGGCCGGTTCTGCGCCCGATTTGGTCCTGATTGCCGAGCCGTCGCGCCATCGTCGACCGCTCAACCCCCGCCCGCATCGTCAAGGAAGTGCGTCTCATCGCACCCCTCAACGTATTCGCCGCGGCCGCCGAACTGCAGGTCACTGGCACATTTTCCGTTTCGGCGATCGGTGTAGCGGTTAGCATCGGCTGTGTGGGGCGTGTCCTCCAGGTCGTCGTTCGTGCGGGGCCGGGCACCGTGTTCCGGCCTGCGAGCAGCCTGCCTACGAGTGGTTCGACGCCCGTATGGTGGGACGGTTTCGCCTTGGCGCTCGTGAAATAGGAAAGGCGGAACCCGTGGGCGTACTGATCGGCGCCGTCATCGCATTGGTCGGCGGATTCATCCAGAGTCGTCGACACAAAGACCGGGTGGCGGCCGACATCCACATGGTGTGGTGGATGGTGTTCGTCGTCGGAATCGGGTCGATCGCCGGCGCCGCGTACCACATTTTCGACGGTGCGCAGACCGCGGAGCTCATCGGATACACCCGTGGCGATGGCGGGTTCCAGTGGGAGAACGCGATGGGGGACCTGGGCGTCGGGGTGCTGGGCGTGATGGCCTATCGGTTCCGCGGGCACTTCTGGTTGGCGACGATCGTCATGTTGACCGTCCAGTACTTCGGTGACGCGGCCGGGCACATCTACTTCTGGCTCGCACAGGGCAACACCAGCCCGTACAACATCGGCGTCCCGCTTGTGGCCGACATTCTGCTGCCGATCATCATGTGGGCCCTCTACATCGCATCGCGGCGGCGCCACGCCGACGCGGTACCCAAGGCGCAACGGGTCGACGCCCTCACCTGAGGCCGTACGGCCGCTTCCCGGTTGCGTCCAGCAGCGTGGTGTCCGAGTCGGGGCTAGATAAGGTGGCTCGGCGTTCATCCACTCGGCATCGGCGGAGTACGCGGCACTCAGCGGTTCGGCGTCTCCTTGTCGAAGGCCTTGAACAGGCTCAGAAGCGTTTTGCCGATCGCTTCCTGGTCGGCCTGGGGCAGAGCGGCGAACCCGGTCATGCGCCAACTGACGGGTCTCGACAACCCGGGCGCGATGGAGGTGTTAGGGCACGATTGGCGGCCTCGATGCCAGCCGACCGGGACCATCCCGAGACCAACGAAGCACCTGGCCGGAGACGAGCAAAGGACAGTAGGGCGATCACCCAGAAACCCCTGCTGACCTGCGCAAACATCAAGTGCCCCCGGCAGGATTCGAACCTGCGACA
>CAZEHT010000012.1:0-20053 GCA_964511995.1 uncultured Mycobacterium sp. | reverse complement strand
CCCTGCTGACCTGCGCAAACATCAAGTGCCCCCGGCAGGATTCGAACCTGCGACACCGGCTTTAGGAGAGCCGTGCTCTATCCCCTGAGCTACGAGGGCGGTCGGTGTCGCAGTGTAGTTCAGCCTGGATGGTTTCCGGAGTCGGGCGTCCGCGCACAGAGCGCGATGAGTGGTATGTAACCGTGCGGTGGTGCGTCGCCGGGGTAGCCCGTGCGTAGCCAGGCCACCGTCTTGGCGACAGGATGTGGCTTCCTCATATCGTCAGGATGCCACTGTTCAGCGCAATTCAGCGATTACAGACGAGATGAACGCGGCGTGTCGTTGTTGAACTGTGAGTGAATTCACGCCATACGTGGCGTTAAGCAGGCGAATCTTGTCCGCGACGTCCCGCGCGGTTCCGGCGAGCGTTCCGGGCAGCTTAATTAACTGTTCGTCGCTGAGATGCGGCGAGTAGCGGCGGGCGATCGAAAGATCGGGTCTTCCTGAATCGTCTGAAGGGCAGGCGGTGATCGCCAGGTCGAGTTCGATGGAGCCGAACCGCTCGCCGGCGGCCTCGCGAACGAACGCCACCCGCTCGGCAAGAGGGTCGTCGACATCGCGGCCGAGATCGGCGCCGGTGAGTCCGATGGTGTCCGCGTACCGCGCGGCCACGGTCAGCACCCGGTCGCCGTTGCCCGCGACCATGACGGGCATTGCTGGGTGGTTGGCTTTCAGGTGCTTGGTGACATGCTCCAGGTGGGCGACTCTGGCGCCCGCGCTGGGGAAGGGCAGTTCGGCCGCCTCGAACTCCGCGCGCACATACCCGGTGCCCAGCCCCAGGTCCAGTCGCCCGTCGCTGAGCAGATCCACCGCGGCGGCGTCACGGGCCAACAGTGCGGGCCGGTAGAACGCTGCATTGAGCACGTAGGTGCCGAGCCGGATCCGCGACGTCACCTGTGCGGCCGCCGCAAGCATCGGGAACGGGGCCGGGCCTCCCAAATGGTCGGCGACGTTGAATACGTCGAAGCCGAGATTTTCGAAACATCTTGCGGTTTGCTGGAATTCGCTCTGGGAAGCGGAGCCCCAGATTCCTACGCCGAACCGTATGTCGCTGCTCACCGGGCCGATGCTACGCAAGATGTTTGGAGGCTGTTGAAACGGCAACCCTGGTTTGCATGAGTGGAACAGACAAGATCAAGAACAAGATCGACAACCTCGCGGGCAAGGCGAAAGAGGCCTTCGGCGAAGCGACCGACGACGAGAGCGCCAGAAACGAGGGCAAGGCCGATCAAACCAAGTCCGATCTCAAGGACGCTGGAGAGAAGGTGAAAGACGCCTTCAAGCACTGATTTCGGCGATCTGCCGAGTGTCGGGGTCGAGGAGGAGTTCCTGCTCGTCGACCCCGGCAGTGGGCAGCCTGTCGCCCTTAACACGGCGGTTGCCGACATCGCGCGTGACCGCAATGTGCGACTGCAACTTGAATTCGCGTCGTGCCAGGTCGAAACCGCCACGCCGCCCGTTGCCTCCCGCGATGAACTCCTCGACGAGGTTATGCGGCTCAGGCGCATCGCGGCGGAATCGGCCGAGCAATGCGGCGCGCTGCTGCTTGCGGTGGGGCTACCTCCGACCGTTCCGCACGAATTTCCCATCACCGACACGCCGAGGTATCGCAACATTGCGGAGCGCTATGCCATGCTCGCCCACGAGCAGGGCGTCTGCGGCTGTCATGTGCACGTGGCCGTGCCTGACCTCGAGCACGCGGTCGGTGTTTGCAATCGGTTGCGTCCGTGGCTGCCGGTATTGCTTGCGCTGAGCGCAAACTCGGCTGTGTACCGCGACGAAGACAGCGGATACGCGAGCTGGCGCAACATCCTGTGGCACCGTTGGCCGACTGCGGGCCCCCCGCCGCGGTTGGAGTCGGCGGCGGCCTATCACGCGACACTGCAGACGCTGCAGGACCTCGGCGCAATGCTTGACGATGGCATGGTCTATTGGGACGCGCGGCCGTCGGTCCGCTTCCCGACCGTAGAAGTGCGGGTCGCCGACGTGCCCGCCACCATGGCGGAGACTGTCCTGCTGGCAACCCTCGTGAGGGCCGCCGTAATGACCGCATTGCGTGAAATCCGCTGCGGCGCAATGGAACAGCGTGTTCCCGATGAGATCCTGCGTGCGCGGTACTGGCGCGCGTCCCGCGAAGGGTTACAGGGGCGTACCCGGAATGCCTTGATGGCGTTCGTGTCGGATGTCTCGCCCGCGCTGGATGCCCTCGGCGAATATGATTATGTCACAGCGGAACTGGCTCGCATATTCGTCGACGGCAACGGCGCTATGCGGCAGCGGCGCGCATGGCAACGCGGGCACGCCGCAGCCGACGTCATCGCGGCTGCGGCGGACGCGACACTGCAATAGCTCGCGGCACCGGTCCGGTGCCGGTGATCGGTTCCACCTGGGAAAGTGTGGAATCTGTGGCATCGGCAAGGCCGGCTTCTGCTTCCGCGGTGAATTGGGCAGTAGGCCAACAGGCGGCGATCTCGCCCAACAGTGCCGCGACCACGCCGAACGCGAAGTAGAGCGCGGGCAGCCACGAGGGTATCCCGAACAAGCTATGGGCCACCGGCGCGTAGCGAAACACCCCGGCGGCGACAAGGGCGGCTTCAATCGCCGGCCCGACGACGGCGGCTGCGCCTGCGCACACCAGCGCGAAGCGATCGCCCAGCACGCACCACGTGATCACCGCGAGTGTGCCGATCAGCATCGTGGCCGGTGCGGCCGGGCGTCCGTGCACCAATGCGGTGAGCGCGTAGATGCCCTCCACGGCCGCGACCCCGGCCAGCCCTTGCCGCCACGTCACCGTGGCGCGAACGGCCGAAAGGTGCAGACGCAATTCGGCCAGTGTCACAGTCGCGGTCCCGACGAGAATCGGAAACCAGACCGGGCTGCTCCAAACGAACGGGACACGGTGCGACGGTTCGAGATAGGCGGTGGTGTCGCTGACGACATGGCCGTGATCGCCGATCAGAGCCGCCACCGCGCCGACGAAGAAAAAGAGCATGGTGGCCCGCATGCGCAGCTTCATAGGCGCAACCCTATTCGGCGGCCGCCCCTCCCTCTCGTGAAGCACCTCCCGCGGCCGACTCTGACTAGCTTCGTGAATGCGGCGCCGCCGCCTGACGGTCAGGAGCTCGCGATTAGGTAGATGAGAACCACGTTGAGCACGCTGATCACCGCCGCGACGAGCCAGCCGAGAGCCGAGGTGACCCGGTGATTGGTGTCCTGGCCCATCAATTCGCCATTGCTGGTGAGCCGGACCAGGGGAATCAGCGCGAAGGGAATTCCGAAGGACAACACCACCTGCGACAAGACCAGCGCTCGGCTCGGGTCGAGGCCGATGGCGAGGATGGTGAGCGCAGGCAGCAATGTGACGAGCCGGCGAAGCACCAACGGCACCGAGACCCGCAACAGACCGTGCATGATCATGGCGCCGGCATAGGCGCCGACCGAGGACGAGGCCAGGCCCGATGCCAGCAGCCCGATAGCGAACGCCAGCGCCACCGCCGGACCGAGGGTGTCTCGGACCGCTCCGTAGGCGCCCTCGATCGAGTCAGTATTGTCTCGCCCCTGCAAATTGGTGGCAGCCACCAATAGCATGGCCAGATTCACTGAACCGGCCACCGGCATCGCCAGTCCGACATCCCATCGCGTGATTTTCAACAAAGAGCGACGTGCACGCAGCGACGCGGGATGGCCGTGGCGGTCGCGTACGAGGCCGGAGTGCAGGTAGACGGCGTGTGGCATGACAGTGGCACCGAGCATGGCCGTTGCCAACAACACGCTTTCGGCGCCCTCGAACCGCGGAACCAGACCGGCGGCCACGAGGCCGGGTGAGGGCGGCGCCACGAACAGACTTGTCGCAAACCCGACGGCGATGACAAGCAGCAAACCGCAGATGACTCGCTCGAACATGCGCTGACCGTGCTGATCCTGGACCAACAGCAACAGCAGTGACACCACTCCGGTGATGACGCCGCCGACGAGAAGCGGAAGGCCGAACAACAGTTGCAGCGCGATCGCCCCTCCGACGACTTCGGCGAGGTCGGTGGCCATGGCGACCAATTCGGCTTGAATCCAGTAGGCGATACGGGTGGGTCGGCGGGTGTTGTCCGCCACGGCCTCGGGCAACGTGCGCCCGGTGATGAGCCCCAGCTTGGCCGACAGGTACTGCACGAGCGCGGCCATCAGGTTCGCCAATACCACGACCCAGACAAGCAAGAATCCGAAGTTCGAACCCGCGCTGACGTTGGCGGCAACGTTTCCCGGGTCGACGTAGGCGATCGCTGCGACGAATGCCGGGCCCAAGAGGTGCCATCGTGGCCCCGTCCGGGCCCGCGTGGGGGTATCGCGCACGGAAACCCGCTTTCTGTAACGGAATTACGAATCAGAAAGTTAGGGTAGCCGAAACCTGTCCGGGGAGCTTATCTGACCCCGATGATGAGACCAGGCCACCCGAACCAGGGGGACCCGTAATTGAAGCTGCGCCTCGGCGGAGTGGTGACGATCTGTGTGCTTCCGTTGGTGAAGCACTGAGTGGTGTTGGGCGAGACGTTGACACAGCGCGGCGGATCGGCGGCCGCGGGCGCTTCCAGCATCTGCGCGGCAAATCCAACCAGCAGGGCGGCGAGTACGCCGAATATCGATTTCGCGCCCATGACCTGCTCCGATCGCTGCGGCAAGTTTACGCTTGCGGCGCCTGCAATTCGCGCGTCTCGGGGGCTCGGCGAAGTCCGGAACGACTGCAGCGGCCGTGTGACGCGCCTTCTGACTCGTGCCGAGTTGGTCGACGCGCATGCCGATCTCAGTTCCCCTAGAGGTCGGGGATGGGCAGGTCGAGGTTAGGGAATGTTATGCCGCCGTCGACCTCGAGCGTCTTGCCGGTGAGGTAGCTGGCGGCGGGGGACGCGAGATACACGGCGGCGGCCGCGATGTCTTCCGGGTCCCCCAGCCGCCGCATCGGCGTCGCCTGCTCCATCGGGACCCGCAGTTCGTCGTTGGAGGCGACGATGTCGAGCGCCGATGTCAGAATCGATCCCGGCGCGATCGCATTGACCCGGATGCGCGGGCACAGATCCAGCGCGGCCAGCCGAGTGTAGTGTCCGAGCGCCGCCTTCGCAGTTCCGTATGCGGCAAACCCTCGGCCGGCCACGCGCGCCATCGTCGAGGTGATGTTGATGATGCTGCCGCCGCCGGAGTGCTCGAGCATCAGCGGTACCGCGGCCGATGTCAGCGCGTGAGCGGTCGTCACGTTGAAGGTGAATGCGTCGCCGAAGTCCTTGGCGGACGTGTTCAGTAACGGCCCCGGCATCGTTCCACCCACGTTGTTGACGACGGTGTCCAGCCGGCCGAACGCCTCGACGGCGGCGCTGGCCAGGCTGGCCGTCGCCTCGGGGTGTGCGAGATCGGCGCAAACGACGTGGGCGCGGCGCCCGGTAGCACGAATCCGCTCGGCAACGGAGTCGAGTTCGCTTCGGGTGCGCGACGCAATCACGACGTCGGCACCCACGTCAGCGAAAGCCATCGCGATTGCTGCGCCGATACCGCGTCCGGCGCCGGTCACGATCGCTACGTGGTCGTCGAGTCGGAATCGATCGAGGATCATCGTCGGACGGTAACAAGGCGAGCCGGGCGTGAACCGTACGGGGTCAGCAAACGTACAGCTCACTATGAGCAACCCAACTTCTACCCCGGCGATTGCGGCGGCCGCAGTCGAATTTCCCCCGCACCGATACACGCAGGACGAAGTGGTCGCCGCGGTGGCCGATTTTGCGGGCCCGGAGTTCCTGCGCTTTGCCGCCACCAGCGGGGTGCAGGCCCGCCAACTCGCCCTACCGCTCGAACGGTATTCGACGCTGGGCGGGTTCACCGAGGCCAACGCGGCCTTTGTGGACGTGGGAACGGAACTCGGGGAGCGGGCCATACGCTCAGCGCTCGACAAAGCGGGTTTGCGGCCATCCGACGTCGACATCATTTTCTCCAGCACGGTGACGGGTGTTGCGGTGCCGACTCTGGACGCCCGGTTGGCGAACAAGATCGGGTTGCGGCCCGACCTCAAGCGAGTGCCGTTGTTCGGGCTGGGGTGCGTGGCGGGAGCGGCCGGCGTGGCCCGCATGTACGACTATCTCTGTGCCTATCCGGATCAGGTGGCCGTGTTGATCGCGGTCGAACTTTGCTCGCTGACGATGCAGCGCCACGACCGTTCCACGGCGAACCTGGTGGCCGCCAGCTTGTTCGGTGACGGCGCAGCCGCCGTCGTCGCGGTCGGCGGAAACCGCGCGGCCGCCGGGCCGCGGGTGATCGGTTCGCGCAGCCGGCTCTATCCCGACAGCGCCGACGTGATGGGCTGGAACATCGGCTCCGACGGTTTCAGCATCATCCTGTCTGCGGATGTGCCGGACGTGGCCGAAAAGTACCTCGGTGAGGATGTCGGCCTGTTTCTCGACGAATTCGGTCTCGCCACTTCCGATATCGGGATCTGGGTGTGCCATCCGGGCGGCCCGAAAGTGATCGAGGCCATCGAAAACGTGCTCGAGCTTCCCGCCGATGCGCTGGACCGGACGCGGAAATCGCTGCGGGAGAACGGAAATCTCTCCTCTGTTTCCGTCCTTGACGTTCTGGCGGCAAACCTGGCCGAGCCGCCCGCCGACGGCGAACTGGGCTTGATGATTGCCATGGGTCCCGGATTCTGCTCCGAACTGGTACTGCTCAAGTGGTAGGGGCGTACTATCTGCTCGTTGCGGCGGTTGCCGTCGAACGCCTTGCCGAACTCGTGGTGTCGAGGCGAAACGCAAAGTGGGCGTTCGCCCGTGGCGGCCGCGAATACGGGCGCCGGCACTACCCCGCCATGGTCGCGATCCACGCAGGCCTGTTGATCGGCTGCGTGGTGGAGGTGTGGGCGCTGCACCGGCCGTTCCTGCCGTGGCTGGGTGTGCCGATGCTGGCACTGACGCTCGGTGCACAGGCGTTGCGCTGGTGGTGCATCGCGACGCTGGGCCGGCGGTGGAACACGCTGGTTATCGTGGTACCGGGTGAGGGGCTGGTGCGGCGTGGTCCGTACCGCTGGCTGCGGCACCCGAACTACGTTGCCGTCGTGATCGAAGGTCTCGCGCTGCCACTCGTGCACACCGCCTGGCTAACCGCGATCTGCTTCACGCTGGCTAATGCGCTGGTGTTGACGATCCGGATCCGGGTGGAGAACGGGGCGCTGGGATACGCCGATGCCCGGGTATGACGCCGACATCCTCGTGGTAGGCGGCGGCCCTGCCGGCCTCGCGGCGGCGTTGTACGCACGGGCGCAAGGATTGTCGGTGGTGGTGGCCGATCCGCGCAGGCCGCCAATCGACAAGGCCTGCGGCGAAGGTCTGATGCCCGGCGGAGTTCGCGCGCTGGCGGCACTGGAGGTCCACCCGGCGGGAATACCGTTCCGGGGCATCGCCTATGTGAACGGAACCCAGCGGGCCGAAGCCCGCTTCCGTGACGGGCTCGGACTGGGCATCCGTCGCACCACACTGCACTCGGCAATGGCGGGTCGAGTGACTGGCGTTGGTGCCGAGTGGCTTTCGCGGAAGGTCTCCTCGGTGACGCAGGACCGTGACGGAGTGAGCGCCGCAGGGCTGCGGGTTCGATATCTGGTTGCCGCCGACGGTCTGCATTCGGAAGTGGCCCGCGACGTCGGAATCGGCGCGCGGGTAGGCACGCCGCGCCGGTTCGGCGTGCGGCGCCACTATCGGGTGCAGCCGTGGTCGGATGTCGTCGAAGTCCACTGGTCGGCATGGGGCGAGGCGTATGTCACTCCGGTGGAACCGGGGTTGGTCGGGGTGGCGATACTCAGTAGCGTTCGGCCCGAATTGAATTGGTTTCCCCGGTTGGCGGACCTTCTCGAGGGTGTGCCGCATGGCCGCGAACGCGGGTGTGGTCCGATGCGCCGGCTCGTGTCGCGGCGGGTCGCCGGCCGGGTGCTGTTCATCGGTGACGCGGCCGGCTACGAGGACGCGTTGACCGGGGAAGGCATCAGCCTGGCCATCAAGCAGGCCGAGGCGGCGACAGCCGCGATAATCGCCGAGCAGCCCGCGCGATACGAACGCGCGTGGCATGGGATAACCCGGCGCTACCGCGTGATTACCCGTGCGTTGGTGCTAGCCACCAGACCGGAGGTGACGCGGCGGGCAATCGTTCCGGCATGTCGTGCCGTTCCCTGCGCCTTCGGCGCTGCGGTGAACATGCTGTCGCGCTAACCGAGGTAGCGGATCAGTTCGGCCTGCACATCGCGCAGCGGCTGCGCGGAGCGATCGGCGCGCGCCTGCAGAAGTGCGCCCTCGGTCGCGCTGACGACGAACAAAGCCCGGATCCTGGCCGTTTCTTCGTCGGCGCCCGCTGACCGCAACGCCGCAGCCACCCGGTCACGCAGCAGGGCGAAGGCCCGCGAGGCGGCATCGGTGATGGACGGCTCGCCGGGTCCGGCGAGCGCCGCCGCCGCCAGGGGACACCCCGTATCGAAATCCGCCTTCTCCAGCTCGACCGCCCATCGGCCGATGATCCCGCTGATGACCGCGGCCGGATCCCCCTCACCGGCGAGCCGGTCGATCCGCTGCGCCATGGCACGGCCGGCGGCATCGGTGACCGCGACCATCAGTTCGGCTTTGCCGCCCGGGAAGTGCTGGTAGATCGAATTGCGAGCAGCGGAACTACGTTTGAGCAGATCGGATAGGCCGGTGGCGTGGACACCGCGCTCCTGGACCATCGAAATCGCCGCGGCGATCAGACGGTCACGAGGGCCGGGCTCGTTTTCGCTCACTTCTTCGCCGGCGCTTTCTCGGCGGCTGCTTTCTGGGTCGCTGCTTTTCTGGCTGGCGCCCTCTTCGCCGGCGCGCTGCCCTTGGCGGGGGATTTGTCGGTTGCCGCGGCGCCTCCGTCGCCATCGCTATCCCCGGATGTGGTTCCACCACGGCGCTTCTTGACGCTGGCCTCGAGCTTGGCCAGCAGATCCGAGACGTCGTCGGTCTCATCGAGCTCTTTTGGAGAGCTTTCGGCGCTGAACGCTTCGCCGCCTTCGAGTTTGGCCTCGATGAGTTCTCGGAGCTGGTCCTGATAGTCGTCGTGGAACTGGTCGGGGTCGAAATCCTCTGACATCGATTCGACAACCTGGGCGGCCATCTTCAGCTCGGCCGGCTTGACCTCGACCTTGGCGTCGAGCACCGGGAAGTCGGGGTCGCGGATCTCGTCGGGCCACAGCAGCGTGTGCACCACCATGACCTCGCGCTTGCTGAAGTCCTTGACGCGCAACGCCGCCAGCCTCGTCTTATTCCGCAACGCGAAGTGGACGATGGCTACCCGGTCGGTTTCGGCGAGCGTCTTCGCAAGCAGCACATAGGATTTCGTCGACTTGGTGTCCGGCTCCAGAAAGTAGCTGCGGTCGTACATGATCGGGTCGATTTCGGCGGCCGGCACGAATTCCAGCACCTCGATCTCGCGGCTGCGCTCCTCGGGCAGCGTCGCGATGTCGTCGTCGGTGATCACTACGCTGCGTCCGTCGGGGGATTCGAATGCCCGTGAGATGTCGCTGTACTCAACCACTTCGCCGCATTCGGCGCAGACACGCTTGTAGCGAATCCGCCCGTTGTCCTTGGTGTGCACCTGATGGAACTTCAGATCGTGGTCCTCGGTCGCGCTGTACACCTTCACTGGCACGTTGACCAGTCCGAACGCAATCGAACCCTTCCAGATGGACCGCATATGCCCAGTATGGCAGGACCGCACCACAGTAGACCGATCTTTCTATCACACCCCCGAGGGTGGCTCAGACCTCAGTAGACGGCCGGGTCGCCCGTGCCGACGCCCAGCGGCACCTGCGGGTTGGCGCCCGGGGCATCGTCGTAGATAAAGGTCTCGACCGGGGAGGTTCGGCAATTGTTGTCAGCTGGCGTCTGATCGCCTGAACACCAAGGAATCCAATCGCGGGGATCCGCCCAAGCCGGGGGGGCGCACACGATAGCTGCGGCGGCACCGGCCGCGACAACTCGCCACGCCAATCTGCGCGACATTCCACGAGGCTACCAGGGGGTATACGGTTGAGCAAATGGATACGCCTCGCCCAACGGTCGCGCTGACCAACGCGGACAAGGTGCTGTACCCGGCGACAGGCACCACAAAAGGCGATGTGTTCGACTATTACACCAGGATCGCCGACGTCATGCTCCCGCACATCGCCGGCAGACCGGTCACCCGTAAGCGGTGGCCCAACGGTGTCGAGCAGTCGGCGTTCTTCGAGAAGCAACTGGCGTCGTCGGCTCCCCGCTGGCTCAGTCGCGGCACGGTGGTTCACCGGTCGGGGACGACGACCTACCCCGTCATCGACGGGCCGTCCGGCCTAGCGTGGATCGCTCAGCAGGCGGCTCTGGAAGTGCATGTGCCGCAATGGCGTTTCGTCGACTCCCGGCCCGGACCCGCGACCAGGCTGGTATTCGACCTCGATCCCGGCGACGAAGTCCCGATGCGACAGCTGTGCGACGTGGCACGGGCGGTGCGGGATCTGATGGACGATATCGGGCTTGCGACCTTTCCGGTCACCAGCGGCAGCAAGGGTCTGCATCTCTATGCGCGGTTCGCTACGCCGGTCAGCAGCGATGGCGCCGTACTGCTCGCGAGACGCGTTGCACAGCAACTCGAACAATCGTTTCCCGAGCTCGTCACCGCGACGATGACAAAGGCGCTGCGAACGGGCCGGGTATTTGTCGACTGGAGCCAGAACAGCGCGTCGAAGACGACCGTGGCGCCCTATTCGCTGCGGGGACGCGGGGAACCGACGGTCGCCGCGCCACGCACCTGGGAAGAACTCGACGACCCTGACCTGTCGCAGTTGCGCTTCGACGAGGTGCTGCGCAGGGTGGCCCGCGACGGCGATCTGATTGCCGGACTCGACGATCCGTTGCAGGTGCCCGATCGATTGAGCGTGTACCGCGGCATGCGCGACTCGCGGAAGACCCCAGAGCCGGTACCCCAAGACGGGCCAGCCAGACCTGCCGAACCCGCTGAGCACCTCGAACCCCATGAATGCACTGTGTGTCAAGGGAATACGTTCGTCATCCAGGAGCACCACGCGCGGCGGTTGCACTACGACTTCCGGCTCGAACGCAACGGTGTCCTGGTCTCCTGGGCGGTGCCCAAGAACCTGCCGCCAACCACTTCGGTCAACCATCTTGCGGTGCACACCGAAGACCATCCACTGCAGTACGCGACATTCGAAGGCGCTATTCCCAAGGGCGAGTACGGCGGCGGTGTGGTGACGATCTGGGACTCGGGCACCTACGAGACGGAGAAGTTCCACGACCCGGGCGAGAATGGCGAGGTCATCGTCACGCTGCACGGCAAGCGGGTCTCGGGACGCTACGCGCTGATCCAGACGGACGGCAAGAACTGGCTAGCGCACCGCACCAACGATCAGCCCGGACCCGCGCCGCAGGACTGGCGACCGATGTTGTCCACTGCCGGATCGGTGGGCAAACTCGATGCATCGCACTGGGCGTTCGAAGGAAAATGGGACGGATACCGGCTGATCTTCGACGCCCGACACGGGGAACTCACCCTGCGATCCCGCAGCGGGCGCGACGTGACCTTGGAATACCCACAGTTGACCTCGCTGGCCGCCGACCTTGTCGACCACCGCGTAATACTCGACGGCGAGGTGGTCGCCCTCGACGAGTCCGATGTCCCGTCCTTCGGGGAGATGCAGAATCGGACCCGCTCGTCTCGCGTCGAGTTCTGGGCGTTCGATCTGCTCCACATCGACGGCCGGTCATTGTTGAACGTCAAGTTCCGGGATCGCCGCAGGCTGCTCGAAGCGTTGGCGGGTGGCTCGAACCTCGTCGTCCCGGAGCAGATCACCGGCGACGGCGAGGCGGCGCTGGAGTACTCCCGGCAGCGGCGGTGGGAGGGTGTGGTCGCCAAGAAGTGGGATTCGACCTACCAGCCGGGCCGGCGGTCGGCCGCGTGGGTGAAAGAGAAGAACTGGAAGACGCAGGAATTCGTCATCGGAGGATGGCGTGGGGGCGACGGCGGGCGCTCGGGCGGAGTAGGCGCGCTGCTGATGGGCATTCCGGGTGAGGGCGGACTGGACTTCGTCGGCCGGGTCGGCACCGGGTTCACCGACAAAGAACTCACGATGCTCAAGCGCACTCTTGCCCCACTGCGAATCGAACGGTCACCCTTCAATGTCACGCTGAGCGGCCCCGACGCCAAGAACGTGACCTTCGTCCGGCCGACGCTTGTCGGTGAGGCCCGCTACGGCGAGTGGACATCGGACGGACGGTTGCGCCATCCGAGCTGGCGAGGCTTGCGGACCGATAGGTCGCCGGAGTCCGTCGTGCGTGACAACGACGCGCCCCCCGGTTAGCGTCTACGTCCGCAGGGGTTCGTGCCCGGCCGCCGTGGGCTGAACCCTCACGCGAATGAGAGGTGCAGGCTTTCGAGCCGGCGGACGAGAAGGCTGGGCAACCATCTACCCGTCGCGATGGTCGAGATGGTGGAGGTGCTGTCGAGCAGGTGGCCCAAGACGATCTCGGCTTCCAGCCGTGCCAGAGCGGCTCCAACGCAGAAGTGGGCACCCTTGCCGAATGCGAGGTGACTCTTGCCCGTTGGCCGGTCGAGCCGGAACTGTTGGGGATCGTCGAAGTGTGACGGATCGCGATTGGCCGCGCCCCACAGCAGCAGGAGACGGGAACCGGCGGGGAGGTCGGTGCCGCGCAGCTCGGTGTCGTTGAGGACGTGACGGTAGTGGCCGCGGAAGGGCGGCTCGTAGCGGAGCGCCTCTTCGAGGAACGGGCGCAGCAGACGGGGTTGGTCGCGGACCTGCCGCTGGACGTGGGGTTGTGTCGCGAGTATCCATGCGGCCGAACCGATGAGCGACGCGGTGGATTCTCCACCGGCACTGAACAGCGTGATCATGATGGTCAGCGCCGCCGCGTCGTCGATCTCGCCGGCGGCGCATGCGGTGGCCAGGTCGCCGAGCAGATCGTCCTGCGGGTTTGTGGCCGCTTGCCGGAACTGCTCGGCGATGTAGCCGCTCAGTTCGAGTACCGCCGTTGTCGCCGTTGCCATCTGATCGTGAGTGACCAGGCCGTCGAGTAATTGGGTCGCGGAGTAGCCCCACCGGATGAGCTTGTCGACGTCGGTGTCCGGGATGCCGATGATCCTGCCGACGATCATCATCGGCAGCCGATTGGACACTGCATCCATCCATTCGATGCCGTCGGTGTGCGCGTTGGCCCGCCAGAGGTCAGCGGAAGTCTGTGCGATGAAGGGCTCGCAGGCACGAATTCGCTTGGCCGCCAGGTGTCCCAGCAGCGCTTTCCGGTGGATCGAGTGCGCGGGGTCGTCGGCGGTCGCCAAGGCCTGCGTCGGTCCGCCGAGTTTGCCCACCGTGAAGGCTGCGACGCTGCCCCCCGGTTGGTACATCATGGTCGCGGTCAGGTTCGACGAGAAGTCGTCGCTTCGAGAGACCGTCTCGCAGACCGCATCCCAACTGCTCACGGCGTAGAAGTCCGAATTCCCGATGCGGTGGACCGATCCCGCTTCGTGCATCCGCTCGTAGAGCGGGTACGGATCCTGAAGGTAGCGGTCGTCGAACAACGCAAGGCCCAAAGCGCCGTCGGTCGACGACCGCCCAGCCCGCGTCATCCGCACAGGATCGGGCGCAGTGCGTCGAGCACGGAGGCGTCGTCGATCGTCGAGGGAATGGGTTCGTCGCGACCGGCCGCCACCCCCCGCATGGTCTTGCGCAGGATCTTGCCGGACCGCGTCTTCGGAAGCGCGGGAACGACATCCACCAGGCGGAACGCCGCCACGGCGCCGATCTCGTTGCGCACCAGCGCGATAAGCTCCTCGACCAGTCCCTCCGCGGACGCTCCGGCCTTGAGGACAACCAACCCGCGCGGCGCTTGCCCTTTGATCTCGTCGGGTACGCCGATCACGGCACACTCCGCAACGGACGGATGCGAGGTCAGCACCTCCTCGATCGCGCCGGTGGACAGTCGGTGCCCGGCCACGTTGATCACGTCGTCGATGCGGCCCATCACGAACAGGTAGCCGTCCTCGTCGAACCGCCCGCCGTCGCCGGTCAGGTAGTACCCGGGATGCTCGCTCAGATACGACGCCTGGTAACGGGCGTCGTCGTTCCACAGCGTGGGCATCGTGCCCGGTGGCAGTGGCAGCGAGATGCAGATCGCGCCTTCCTCGCCGACCTCGCACCGGTATCCGTCGTCGTGCAGAATGCGGACGTCGTAGCCGGGCATTGGCACCGTCGGGGAACCCGCCTTGATCGGAAGGGGTTGCACACCCATCGGATTCGCGGCGATAGCCCACCCGGTCTCGGTCTGCCACCAGTGGTCGATCACCGGAACGCCGAGCTTCTCCGATGCCCAGTGGTAGGTGTCGGGGTCGAGGCGCTCGCCGGCCACGAACAGGTACCGCAGCCCGGACAGGTCGTAACGCGCCATGTGGGTGGCGTCCGGATCCTCCTTGCGAATCACCCGGATGGCGGTGGGCGCGGTGAACAGAGCCTTGACGTTGTGCTCGCTGATCACCCGCCAGAACGCGCCCGGATCCGGTGTGCCGACCGGCTTGCCCTCATAGAGCACGGTCGTCGCCCCGGCCAGCAGCGGGGCATAGACGATGTAGGAATGGCCGACGACCCATCCGACGTCCGACGCCGCCCAGAACACCTCGCCGGGCGCGATGTCGTAGATGTGACGCATGGTCCACAGCAGTGCCACCGCGTGGCCGCCGTTGTCGCGCACGATGCCCTTCGGCTTACCCGTCGTGCCGGAGGTGTAGAGCACATACAGGGGATCGGTGGCCATCACGGCGACAGCATCTGCCGGCGTGGCAGTGGCCATCAACTCCCGCCAGTCGAGGTCGCGTCCGTTGACCATGTCGCATCGGCAACGGTCGCGCTGGACGACGATGCAATGCCGCGGCGCGTTTTCCGACTTCTCGATCGCTTCGTCGAGCATCGGTTTGTATTGCACGATCCTGCTCGCCTCGATACCGCACGAGGCGGTCACCACCACCGCCGGTCGGCAGTCGTCGATGCGTAAGGCGAGTTCGTGCGGGGCGAAGCCGCCGAAGACGACCGAATGCACCGCGCCGAGCCGCGCGCACGCCAGCATCGTGATCACGGCTTCGGGGATCATCGGCATGTACACGACAACGCGGTCCCCTTTGCCCACCCCGAGTCCGCGCAGCACGCCCGCAAATCGCGCCGTCTCGTCCAGCAACTCGGAATAGGTGTACACCCGGCGCGAATCGGTCACCGGCGAGTCGTAGATCAGCGCCGGCTGGTCCGCGCGGCCGCCGGAGACATGTCGGTCCAGCGCATTGACGCAGGTGTTTAGCTCAGCATCGGGAAACCAGCGATAGAACGGCGGGTTGCTGTCGTCCAATATCCGCGCGGGAGGGCGAATCCACGTCACCGATTCGGCGACCGCGGCCCAGAATCCGGTGGGGTCGGCGATGCTGGCGTCGAACAATTCACGGTAGGTGCCCATGCCCCGCACCGTACAACTTCGCGTTCGCCTTTGGTCGCGGCATGGCCGTTGTCGCGATCGATGTGTGCCGACAGGGTGTCGCAGCGCGCACGGATGGGTACGTGCGTAGTCCTACGCATGCGCCCTGCCCGGGGACACGCCATCCTTGAAGGCATGTCGCTTCGCAAGCCTTTCCCCGATGGGCGCAGGATCACCCGCGACACTCCCATCACCCGCGATCGCGCCGTCGACGTTGCCAGGCTCGCTTCGCTGGTGGTGGTGATGTTCGGGCATTGTGCACTGCTGCTCGCCACCATCGACGCCGGCGATGTGCGGATCGCCAACCTGATCGGCGAGATGCCGGCCATCGCGCCGATCACGTGGATAGTGCAGGTCATGCCACTGTTCTTTCTCGCGGGCGGCGCCGCGGGGGCGTACGGCTGGCACGCCGGTGCACCGTGGGGGACGTGGCTGTTCGCCCGTGCGCAACGACTGTGCAGACCGGTGTTCTGGTATCTGGCTGCGTGGGCGATCGGTTTGGCCGTGACTCGCCTGACCTTGGGAGCCCAGTCCACGGCCGCACTCGGGCGCGAGTGCGTCGCGCTCCTGTGGTTCCTCGGGGTTTACTTCGTGACCCTTGCCTTCGTCCCGCTGCTGACCCGATTGTCGGCCGGGCGTGCGGTGACGTTTGCGGTCGCGTCCCTTCTCGCTGCCGCAGGGGCTGTCGACGCGATTCGACTCGCGGTGGGCACGCCCATGTCGGGGGTCGCCAACTTCCTGATCGTCTGGCTGATTCCGGTGGTCATCGGCGTGGGCTACGCGCGCGGGCTTGTCGGTCGGCGCGCGGCAATCGCCGGGGCCGCCGTCGCTTTCGCCGGGCAGATAACGCTGTGCCTGATCGGGCCATACGAAGTCTCGCTTGTGGTGACCGGTGCCGAGCGCTTGTCCAATGTGTCGCCGCCGACGCTTCTGCTCGCTTTGCACTGCACGTGGATGTCCTGCGTGTTCGTGGCCGCGGCGACCGTGATCCGGCGATGGGCCGCGCGGCCCGGTGTCTGGTACGTCGTAGCGGCGGGCAATGGAGGAGCGATGACGCTTTACCTGTGGCACATCCCGGCGATCGCCGTTGCCGCCCTCTGCCTGCACGCTGTCGGTCTCGACGCGTACCACCTCGACGCGCCAGGGTTCTGGGGCCTCCTTGCGCTGCGGGCGGTTGTGTTCACGGTCGTCATGACGGTCGCCTTCCGGCTGCTGTCGCCGTTGGAGCACCGTCGGCTCCCGTGGTGGGACGCGCCGGTCGCGGCGACCGGTCGCAGGTCCGTCGCCGCCGGATTGCTGGTGTGCGTTGCGGGTGTGGCGCTGGTTCTGCTGGCCAGGAACGGGCTGGCCGGTGTCGCGGGGTGGGCGACGATGGCAGGCTTCTTGGCCTCAGCGGCGCTCGCGCGGGTCAACGCCGGCTCGGTCAACCCGGGGCCGGCACAGGCCGACCGCCGCATCCTCGATGGTCGGCTCGTCGAGCAGCACATGTAATGCCGCATCACCGAGCGGGATGAAGCTGTCCGCACTGGCAACGCGGGCTATCCGGCCGGTGTATTCGTTGTCGACGAGGGTCGCGATGACGTGCTCGGCGACGCCGCCGGAACGGCGCGTCTCGTCGACGACGAGAACGCGTCCGGTCGCATTCGCTTCGCGCACGAGATCCGCGACGGGCAGCGGCGCCAACCAGCGGAGGTCGGTGACGCGGGCGTGGATGGCGTGTTCTTGGCGGAGCCGTTGTGCCACCCGAAGGCTCATCGGCACGCCGTTACCGAAGGTAAGGATGGTCAGATCGGCGCCGTCACCGTGGGTGCGTGCTGTTCCGATCGTCGGATCGACGTGGGAATCGGGTCGGCTCAGCCAGCCTCCGTCACCTTCCGCGTGGAGGTCGCGGGTGTGGTAGAGCGCAATCGGTTCCAAGAACACACACAGTGCACCGGCGTCGATGCCGGCCGTGGCGCACGCGCGCAGCATGACCGCGGCGTCATCGGGATGGGACGGGGAGGCGACGATGACTCCGGGGATGTCGAGCAGGGCCGCCACGGAGTTGTCGTTGTGGAAGTGGCCGCCGAAGCCCTTCTGGTAGCCGTAGCCGGCGACGCGGACGATCGCGGGATTGAGGTACTGGCGATTGGAGAAGAACTGCAATGTCGCACCCTCGCCGCGGATCTGGTCCAACGCGTTGTGGATATAGGCGAGGTATTGGATCTCGGGTATCGGCAACAGCCCGCTGAGTCCGCCGCCGAGGGCGATCCCGAGAATCGTCTGCTCGTCGAGGATGGTGTCGAACACCCGGCGTGCGCCGAACTTCTTGTACAGGCCGCGGGTCACCCCGTACACCCCGCCCTTGCGCGCGACGTCCTCGCCGAACAGGATGGCCTGCCGGTGATCCTCGAAGATGTCGTGCAGGGCACTGTTGATCGCTTGGGCAAGTGTGCGTCCGCCGTGCGCGGGCGCGATGCGAACCGACCGGGAAGCCTGGCGTGCCGCTCGTAGCCCCGCCGCGAGTGGCGCGGTAACCGCTTCCGCCGAGTCCAGCTGCGCAAGCTCGGCGACTTCCTCGGCGAGTTTCATTACCGTGGCACGCTTTTGCTCGTAGAGGCCGATGACGTCGGCGACGGTCCGGTGGCCCTGCTCGACGAGTGCCTGCGCGGTGGTCAGAACCGGGTCGCGGGCGTAGTCCGCGGTGATATCGCGGGGAGTTCGGTAGGCCGATTCGTAGTCGGTGCCGGCATGCCCCATCAACCGAACGGTACGCAAGTGCAGGAATGCGGGTCTGCGCTCGTCGCGGACCCAGTCGGCGGCCGCGCGGGCGGCCCCGTACGTGCCGGCGAGATCGCTTCCGTCGGCGGCGACATAGGTCAGTCCGGCACGGTTGGCGTAGGTGCTGGCAATCCAGCCCGCCGGCGTCTTGGTGCTGATGCCGATTCCGTTGTCCTCGCAGACGAAGAGTAGCGGAGTGTCGATCCCCCGATAGGCGGCGTTGAGTGCGGCGTTGATGGCTCCGACGGCGGTGGAGTGGTCCGCCGACGCGTCGCCGAAGCTGGCGACGACGATGGCGTCGGCCGGCCATGGGCAGTAATCGGCGAGCCGGTGTGCCCTGTCAAGCATGAACGCCACGCCGAAGGCGCGCGGCAAGTGCGAGGCGATGGTGGACGTCTGCGGGATGACGTGTAGGTCGTGGCGCCCGAACACCTTGTGACGCCCACCGGAGATCGGTTCTTCCGATGCGGCCACGACACCGAGCAGTACGTCGCGTATCGGGTCCCGGCCGCCGCCGGCCTGCCGGGCGCGCTGCAGGAAGAATGCGCCGGAGCGGTAGTGCAAGAGTGCGGGATCAGTGGGACGCAGGGCTGCGGCGATCGCCGCGTTGCTCTCGTGGCCCGATGACCCGATCGTGTAGAAGCCCTTGTGCCTCGCGCGCAGCGCACGGGCGGCCACGTCGAGGTGCCGGCTGCCCAGCTGGGAATCGAAGATGTCGAGGGCCTGCGCGACGGTGAGCGCCGATCCGGCCATCAACGGTGTGTGGTCGTCGCCGCCGACTGCCTTGGTGGTGTCTCGCGTGCGGGCCGACAGAGCGGCGGTGAAGTTGTCGTCGATCGGTTCGGCCATAGGCTGGCTCTCCGTTCTCTTGCGTGATACCACGTCAACGGCCGGGGTCTGGTCGACTAGACCTTCGACAGGACTTTCTCGGCGTACCTCTCCAGGTTGCGGATCTTGGCTGTCAGCGGCTCGGTGTCGGGGCCCACCACGTACGGGATCCGGAAACCCACGATGACATCCGTAACGCCCTTGTCCTCCAGTCGGTGGATACCGTCGGCAGTGTAGGCGTCCATCGAGATCACGTGGATCTGGAAGTCGCCGGAACCGACGCCCTCACCTTCTGCCCGGTAAGCCTTCAATTTGGCCAGCAGCGCATCGAGTTCTTGCGCGCTGCCGCCGCCGTGCATCCACCCGTCGTTGCGGGCCGCCCGGCGCAGCGCCGCATCGGAGTGGCCGCCGATCAGGATCGGCAGCGGCTCGGTGGGCGCGGGCGTCATCTTGATCCTCGGGATGTCGTAGAACCTGCCGTGGAACTCGAAGTACTCACCGGAGGTCAGCCCGCGGATGATCTCGATGCACTCGTCCATCCGCTTGCCGCGGTCGGCGAACGGCACGCCCATGATCCGGTAGTCCTCGGGCCAGGGACTGGTTCCGACGCCGAGGCCGACTCGGTTGCCGATCAGCGCGGCCAGCGATCCAGCCTGCTTGGCGACCAGGGCGGGCGGGCGGATCGGAAGCTTGAGGACGAAGAAGTTGAAGTGAAGCCGCGACGTGACCGCCCCCATTGCCGCGGTGAGCACGAACGTTTCGGTGAAGGCCTTCCCGTCCAGGAACTCGCGGCTGCCGTCGGGCGTGTAGGGGTAGCGGGCGTTCGATTCGAACGGGTAGGCGATGCTGTCGGCGACCGTCATCGCGTGATAGCCGGC
>CAZEHT010000011.1:49279-51629 GCA_964511995.1 uncultured Mycobacterium sp. | reverse complement strand
CGGGCCGGACGATCGGAGAATTCACACCATGGCGTTGCTTGCTGACAGGGAAAGCCGGCTGCTGGTCGACGGCAAGCTCGTCACCGGCGGTGCCGGCACGTTCGCGACCCTCAACCCGGCGACCGAGGAGGTGCTCGGCGGAGCCGCCGACGCCGACGCCGACGACATGGGCCGCGCCATCGAAGCGGCGCGGCGGGCGTTCGACGACTCCGACTGGCCGCGCAACACCCAGCTGCGGGTGCGCTGCCTGCGCCAGCTGCGCGACGCGATGACAGACCACATCGAAGAGCTGCGCGAGATCACCATCGCCGAGGCCGGTGCCCCGCGGATGCTGACGTCGGGCGGGCAGCTGGAGAGCCCCGTCGCCGATCTGTCGTTCTGCGCCGATACGGCGGAGTCCTACGCCTGGAGTGCCGACCTGGGCCGCGCGACGCCACAGGGAGTTCCGACCGATCGCACCATCGTCCGCGAGCCGGTCGGCGTCGTCGGCGCCATCACCCCGTGGAACTTCCCCAACCAGATCAACCTCGCAAAAATCGGACCCGCCCTGGCGGCCGGCAACACCTTGGTGCTCAAGCCCGCACCGGACACCCCGTGGTGTGCGGCGGTGCTGGGCGAGCTCATCGCCGAGCGCACCGACTTTCCGCCGGGCGCCGTCAACATCGTCACGTCCAGCGACCACGGCGTGGGCGCGCTCTTGTCGAAAGACCCACGGGTGGACATGGTTTCGTTCACCGGTTCGACCACGACCGGGCGTGCCGTCATGACCGACGCCGCCGCCACCGTCAAGAAGGTCTTCCTGGAGCTGGGCGGCAAGTCCGCGTTCCTGGTGCTCGACGACGCCGACCTGGCGGCGGCATGTTCGATGTCGGCGTTCACCGCGTCGATGCACGCCGGGCAGGGCTGCGCGATCACCACCCGGCTGGTGGTACCGCGCGCCCGCTATGACGAAGCGGTCGAGGCCGCCGCCGCGACCATGAGCCGGATCAAGCCCGGCGATCCGGCCAGTAAGCGCACCGTGTGCGGGCCGGTCATCTCGGCGCGTCAGCGCGACCGTGTGCAGTCCTATCTCGACCTTGCGATCGCGGAGGGCGGCCGATTCGCCTGCGGCGGCGGTCGCCCCGCCGACCAGGCGAAAGGGTTCTTCATCGAGCCGACGGTCGTCGCCGGCCTGGACAACGACGCGCGGGTGGCGCGTGAGGAGATCTTCGGCCCGGTGCTCACCGTCATCGCACACGACGGTGACGACGACGCGATCCGCATCGCCAACGACTCCCCGTACGGTCTGTCGGGCACCGTGTTCAGTGCCGATCCGGCGCGCGCGGCCAGGGCGGCCGGTCGGCTGCGGGTGGGTACGGTCAACGTCAACGGGGGCGTCTGGTACTCCGCGGACATGCCTTTCGGCGGATACAAGCAGTCGGGGATCGGCCGCGAAATGGGGGTGGCCGGGTTCGAGGAGTACACGCAGATCAAGGTCATCGCCACAATGGCCGGCTGACCCCAGCCCTTGGCGGCACGCACCATCACCGTCGGCCGACACAAACCAGTGCAACCAGTCCACAGTCGAGGAGAACGAAAAGCTATGGGACAGTTCGGCGAACAGTTTAAGGACAAGGTCGCGATCGTGACCGGCTCCGGCGGCGGGATCGGCCAAGCCTACGCAGAGGCGCTGGCGCGCGAAGGCGCCGCGGTGGTGGTCGCCGACATCAACGCCGAGGGCGCGCAGACCGTCGCCAAGCAGATCAACGCCGACGGCGGCACCGCACTGCACATACCCGTCGACGTGTCCGACCCGGATTCGGCCAAGGCGATGGCCGACCGCACACTCGCGGAATTCGGCGGTATCGACTACCTGGTCAACAACGCCGCGATCTACGGCGGAATGAAGCTGGACTTCCTGCTGACGGTGGACCCCGCCTACTACCGCAAGTTCATGGACGTCAACCTCCACGGGGCGTTGTGGTGCACCCGCGCGGTGTACCGCAAGATGGCCAAACGCGGGGGCGGAGCGATCGTCAACCAGTCGTCGAGCGCGGCCTGGTTGTATTCGAACTTCTACGGGCTGGCCAAGACCGGCATCAACGGGCTGACGCAGCAGCTCGCGCGTGAACTCGGCGGCCAGAAGATCCGCATCAACGCGATCGCGCCCGGCCCCATCGACACCGAGGCCACAAGAACCACCACCCCGCAGCAGATCGTCGCCGATATCGTCAAGGGAATACCGTTGTCCCGCATGGGAACTCCCGAAGACCTCGTCGGCATGTGCCTGTTCCTGCTGTCGGACCAGGCGTCGTGGATCACCGGCCAGATCTTCAACGTCGACGGCGGACAGATCATCCGGGCATGACCG
>CAZEHT010000011.1:0-49179 GCA_964511995.1 uncultured Mycobacterium sp. | reverse complement strand
GATCACCGGCCAGATCTTCAACGTCGACGGCGGACAGATCATCCGGGCATGACCGACCCGCCGGCGACGATGCAGAGCGCGGCGATGAGGAGGAGCGGCGGAAATGAGTGACGTGAGGCTCGGCTATATCGGTCTGGGCAACATGGGCGCCCCGATGGCCGGACGACTCGTCGACTGGCCCGGCGGCCTGATCGTGTACGACGTGCGTCCGGAGGCGATGACCGGGCTCGCCGAAGCGGGCGCCACCGCGGCCGACGAGGTGGCCGACGTGGCCGCGGCCGACATCATCAGCGTCACCGTGCTCGACGACGCGCAAGTCCGCGACGTGGTCGGCGCTCTGGCCGCCGGCGCCAAGGTCGGCACCGTGATCGCGATCCACTCCACGATCAGTGACACCACCGCCGTCGACCTGGCGAAAAAGCTGGAGGCCAAGGGAATCCATGTGGTGGACGCCCCCGTCAGCGGCGGCGCGGGTGCCGCCCAGAAGGGTGAACTGGCGACCATGGTGGGTGCCCCGCGCGACGTCTACGAGCGGGTGAAGCCGGTGTTCAAGCGATGGGCGTCCCTGGTGGTGCACGCCGGGGAGCCCGGCGCGGGTACGCGGATGAAGCTGGCGCGCAACATGCTGACCTTCACCTCGTACGCCGCCGCGGGCGAGGCGGCTCGGCTGGCCGAGCGGGCCGGACTGGACGTGCAGACCCTGGGCAGGATCGTGCGCCACACCGACGCACTGACCGGCGGCCCGGGCGCGATCATGATCCGTGACGACACCACGCCGCTCACCCCCGATCACTGGCTGTACGGCGTGCTGACCCACACCCGCGATTTGGGGGAGAAGGATATGAGCCTGGCCGTCGCGCTGGGCGAGGAGCTGGGTGTCGACCTCCCGCTCGGGCAGCTTGCCCTGCAGAACCTCGCGGCCGGGCTTGGCGTGCCGCACACGACGTCGAGCGCGAAGGAATGAGGATGGACGAACTGCGCCGAAAAGGCCTGCAGAAGATGAACGAGGTCTATGCGTGGGAGATGCCGGACATGCCTGGCGATTACTTCGCGCTCACGGTCGACCATCTGTTCGGCACCATCTGGTCGCGGCCCGGTCTGTCGATGCGTGACAGGCGGCTGATGACGCTGACCGTGGTCACGGCGCAAGGTCTCAAGGACCTGGCGGAGGTGCAGGTCAACGCCGCTCTGGAAAACGGGGAACTCACCGAGGACGAACTGCGTGAGATGGCGATCTTCCTCACCCACTATCTGGGCTTTCCACTCGGCTCCGGCCTCAACGGCGTGATCGAGCGCGTCGTCGCCAAGCGCCGTACGTCGGCCGGCGGCGGTTCGGACAAGAAGGCAAACGTCAACGACGTCGTCAAGATGCACACCGGCCACGGGCTGGACGAGGGCTGAGACGCCGAGAATAATCGCGCCCGTCGGTTGTCCGACGGTGCCGTCCGACCGATAGGGTGGGCACTCGTGCGCGTCCTCGTGATCGGATCCGGTGCCCGCGAACATGCGCTGCTGTTGGCGTTGAGGCGTGATCCCAACGTATCGGCACTGGTGATCGCTCCCGGCAACGCCGGCACCAGGGCGATAGCCGAGCAGCACGACGTCGACGTCACATCAGGCGACGAGGTCGTCGCGTTGGCCCGACGAGTGGGTGCGGACCTCGTCGTGATCGGTCCGGAGGTGCCGCTCGTGCTCGGGGTTGCCGACACGGTGCGCGCCGCGGGTATCGCCTGCTTCGGGCCGTCGAAGGACGCCGCGCGCATCGAGGGTTCCAAAGCTTTCGCCAAAGACGTCATGGCCGCGGCCGGGGTGCGCACGGCTGCCAGCGAAGTGGTGGACAATCCCGCTCATCTGGACGCGGCGCTGGAGCGTTTCGGTCCACCGGCCGGGCAGCGTGCCTGGGTGGTCAAGGACGACGGCCTTGCCGCCGGGAAAGGCGTCGTGGTCACCGCGGACCGCGACGCGGCCCGTGCGCACGCCGCGAGTCTCCTCGACGGCGGACACCCCGTGCTGCTGGAGTCCTTCTTGGAGGGACCAGAGGTTTCGTTGTTCTGTGTCGTCGACGGCGAGACCGTGGTGCCACTGCTTCCCGCGCAGGATTTCAAGCGGGTCGGCGACGGCGATGCCGGGCCGAACACCGGGGGGATGGGCGCCTACGCGCCACTGCCCTGGTTGCCGAACGCGACGTCGGCCCGCATCGTCGCGGAGGTGGTACGTCCCGTCGCCGCCGAAATGGTCAGGCGGGGCAGCCCGTTCTCCGGGCTGCTGTACGCGGGTCTGGCCATCACGCCGTCCGGCCCGGCGGTGGTGGAGTTCAACTGCCGGTTCGGCGACCCGGAGACGCAGTCCGTGCTGGCATTGCTGGAGTCCCCGATCGGGCAACTGCTCTACGCCGCCGCGACGGGCACGCTGGCCGAATTCGGCCCGCTGAGTTGGCAGCCGGGTTACGCGGTGACAGTGGTGATCGCCGCGCAGAACTACCCGGGCCGTCCGCGGGTCGGAGACGTCATCACGGGTGCGGAGGCCGACGGTGTGCTGCACGCCGGCACCGCTCGGCGCGGGGACGGCGCAGTGGTGTCTTGCGGCGGACGGGTGCTTTCGGTGGTGGGCACGGGAGCCGACCTGGCCGCCGCCCGGGCCGCCGCATACGCCACTGTCTCGTCGGTGCGCCTGCCGGGCAGCCATTTTCGCTCCGACATCGCGCTGCCCCCGCGCGGGACGAGGTCGGCGTCCGTACTGTGACCGCCGGACGCGGCGCCCGAAGGGGTGCGCGCCGATGGCTTTCGCTCACTCCCGGCGTTGCGCGGCTTTGACCAAACCCCCGCCGATGATCAGCCGTTGGATCTCACTGGTGCCTTCGTAGAGGCGCAGCAGGCGGACATCGCGATATATCCGCTCGACCGCCACGTCGCGCATATATCCGGTGCCACCGTGGATCTGCACGGCGAGATCGGCGACCCGCCCGGCCATTTCGGTGCAGAACAGCTTGGCCGCCGACGGAGCGATGCGGCGGTCCTCGTCGGTGACCCACTTGCGCGCGGTGTCACGTACCAGCGCCCGCCCGGCCAGCACACCAGTCTGCTGGTCGGCGAGCATGGCCTGCACCAGCTGGAATTCCCCGATGGGGGTGCCGCCCTGCGTTGCGGTCGCGGCATAGGCCACCGACTCGTCGAGGGCGCGCTGCGCGGATCCCACCGCCAGAGCGGCGATCTGCACCCGGCCACGGGCCAGCGATGTCATCGCGGCGCGGTAGCCGATGTCCTCGCTCCCGCCGATCAGCGCATCCGCTGGCACGCGAACGTCGGTGAACCCGACATCAGCCGTCCAGGCTCCCTCCTGGCCCATCTTCTTGTCCTTCACCCCGACGTCGACACCCGCGGCGTCGCCCGGTACCAAGAAGACCGCGATGCCCGAACCGCGCTCGTCGGCGGGCCGGGTGCGGGCGAAAACGATGAACAAACCCGCGTTGGGCGCGTTGGTGATGAACCGCTTCTGGCCCGAGATGACCCAGTCGCGGCCATCGCGCGCCGCGCGGGTGGCAAGGCCGGAAGGGTTCGACCCGGCGCCCGGTTCGGTCAGCGCGAAGGACGCGACGACGTCCCCCGAGGCGAGCGCCCGCAACCAGCGCTCCTTCTGGTCGTCGGTGCCGAAGCCCACCAGCACCTGCCCGGCGATGCCGTTGTTGGTGCCGAACATCGAGCGCAGGGCTGGTGAGGTGTACCCCAATTCCATTGCCAATTCGATATCTTGGGTGAGATCCAGTCCGAGGCCGCCCCACCGCTGGGGGATCGCGTAGCCGAACAGTCCCATCTTCACGGCCAGTTCGCGGATGTCGTCGGGCACCCGGTCGTCGGCGAGGATCTGCGACTCGCGCGGCACGACCACGGTGCGGACAAACCGCCGAGTCTGTTCCAGGATTTCGGTGAAATCGTCGTCGTCGACCTCCCTGACATCGACAAATGTCATCCTGGCGATCCTCCTTCGCGGCCTTGTCGAGAGCGGCCATATCATATATGAAATACGATATTGGTTGGGTGCGCGCACGGACGGGGTGATGAGGTGGCGTTGTTGGAGGGCCGGACGGCGGTCGTCACGGGTGCCGCACGAGGTCTGGGTCTGGCCATTGCCGAGCGGTTCGTGGCCTCGGGCGCTCGGGTCATGCTGTGCGACGTCGACCTCGCCGCGACCGAAGCCGCGGCCGCCGGTCTTGGACACGCCGATACGGCCGCGGCGGTTCGGTGCGACGTGACTTCGGCTGCCGAGGTCGACGCGCTCGTCGCGGCGGCGGTGGAACGCTTCGGCGGGCTGGACATCATGGTCAACAACGCGGGCATCACCCGGGATGCCACGTTGCGCACGATGACCGAGGAGCAGTTCGACGAGGTCGTCGCGGTGCATCTGAAGGGCACCTGGAACGGACTGCGCGCGGCCGCCGCCGTGATGAGGGAGCGCAAGAGGGGCGCGATCGTCAACATGTCCTCGCTTTCGGGCAAAGTCGGCCTGGTGGGGCAGACCAATTACTCGGCCGCCAAGGCCGGAATCGTGGGGATGACCAAGGCGGCGGCAAAAGAACTGGCGCACCTGGGAATTCGCGTCAATGCCATCCAGCCGGGCCTGATCCGGTCGCCGATGACCGAGGCGATGCCCGAGCGGATCTGGGCGCAGAAACTGGCCGAGGTGCCGATGGGCCGCGCCGGCGAGCCCGCCGAGGTTGCCGACGTCGCGCTGTTTCTGGCTTCGGACATGTCGTCGTACATGACCGGGACCGCGCTGGAAGTCACCGGCGGGAGGTTCATGTAGCCCGCGCCGCGGCGTTCGCCCGGACGGACCGCAACCACGAGTGAGGAAGGCATGTGTGTCGCAGTGAGCGGTGAGAACGGGAGCCGGCGATGAGCCGGCTGGCTCGAACGGCCGGGCTGACCGAGGTGCAGACCGAGATCGTCTCCGCCGTGCGGCGATTCGTCGACGACGAGATCATTCCGGTCGCCCGCGACCTTGAGCGCGCCGACACCTACCCGCAGGACATCGTCGATGCCATGAAGAGGATGGGACTGTTCGGGCTCATGATTCCCGAGGAGTACGGAGGGCTCGGGGAGTCGTTGCTCACCTACGCGCTGTGCGTGGAGGAACTGGCGCGCGGCTGGATGAGCATTTCCGGTGTGATCAACACCCACTTCATCGTCGCCTATCTGCTGCACACGTACGGCACTGCGGAGCAGCGGCGCTACCACCTGCCCAAGATGGCCACCGGCGACTCCCGCGGTGCGTTCTCGATGTCCGAACCCGGGCTGGGATCCGATGTCGCCGCGATCCGCACCCGGGCGCGCCGTCGCCCCGACGGCGGTTACATCATCGACGGACAGAAGATGTGGCTCACCAACGGTGCGAGTTCGACGCTGGTGGCGGTCTTGGTTCGCACCGACGAGGGTGCCGAGCGGCCGCACCGCAACCTGACCGCGTTTCTTGTCGAGAAGCCCTCGGGTTTCGGTGAAGTCGTTGCGGGACTCAGTATTCCGGGCAAGATCGACAAACTGGGATACAAGGGCATCGACACCACGGAGCTGATCTTCGACGGCTACCGGGCGTCAGCCGGCCAGGTGCTGGGTGCCCAGCCGGGGCAGGGCTTCTCCCAGATGATGGACGGTGTGGAGATCGGCCGGGTCAACGTCGCCGCACGGGCCTGCGGGGTGGGGATCCGGGCATTCGAGTTGGCGGTCCGCTACGCCCAGCAGCGTTCGGCATTCGGCCGGCCGATCGCCGAGCACCAGGCAATCGCGTTCCAGCTGGCCGAGATGGCGACGAAAGTCGAAGCGGCTCACCTGATGATGGTGAATGCGGCCCGGCTCAAGGAATCCGGCGAGCGCAACGATGTCGCGGCGGGCATGGCCAAGTACCTCGCCAGTGAACTCTGTGCCGAAGTCACTCAGCAAAGCTTCCGGATCCACGGCGGATACGGCTACTCCACGGAGTACGAGATCGAGCGGCTGATGCGCGACGCCCCGTTTCTTCTCATCGGCGAGGGGACCAGTGAGATCCAGAAGCAGATCATCAGCAGGCGGCTTCTCGAAGAGTACCGGATCTGATATGGCCGCAACGGATTTCACCAGCGTCACTGGACACTTCACTGGGCATTCCACTACGGATTTCGCCGCCCGCCCACAGCTTGCCGAGGATGTGGCGAACCTGGTTCGGCAGCGCATCTTCGACGGCACATACCGCGCCGGCAGCTACATCCGGCTGGATCGGCTGGCGGCCGAATTGGGGATCAGCGTCACGCCCGTGCGGGAGGCGCTGCTGGGTCTGCGGGCCGAAGGCGTGCTGGTCCAGCAGCCCCGGCGTGGCTTCGCGGTGTTGCCGGTGACGCGCCGGGATGTCGCCGATGTCGCCTACGTGCAGGCGCAAATCGGCGGTGAACTGGCCAGCCGGGCTGCCGGCGCGGTGACCGACGATCAGATCCGCGAACTCGAGGCGATTCAGCGCCGCCTGGAAGCCGCCTACGCGGCCGAGGACCATCACGGGGCGGTCCGGCTCAACCACCAGTTCCACCGGGCGGTCAATCTCGCGGCCGGGTCGCCCAAGCTCGCCCAGTTGATGTCGCACACCACGCGCTATGCCCTGGAGTCGGTGTACCCGACGCTGCGTGGCTGGCCGCAGCGATCCGCCCGCGACCACCGCAAGGTGCTGGCCGCGCTGCGCAAGCGTGACCGCGAAATGTCGCGCTCGGCGATGTCGGACCATCTGTGTGCGGCTTCGGTCCCGTTGATCGAACACCTTATCCGGATAGGCGTCATCGAAGACGGCTAGCCTGTCTGAAGAGCCGATACGAAATCCTGCGACGCGCGGAGCAGCCCAGACGACTTCCGCGTCCGCGCCCGGGATCTGAGTCGCCCCGAGAAAGGCCGGTCACGTGGTAGAGCACCGCACGACGTTTTGCCGGATCTGCGAGCCCCTGTGTGGCATGGTCGCCACGGTGGACGACGGCCGACTGGTCGCATTGCGGCCCGACCGCGACCATCCGCTGTCGGCGGGGTTCGCCTGCCCGAAGGGGATCGCGTTCACCGAAGTGCACAACGACCCCGACCGGGTGACGACGCCGCTTCGGCGCAACAGCGCCGGCGGGTTCGACCCGGTGTCCTGGGAGGAGGCGATGTCGGACATCGCCGATCGCCTGGCTGCGATCCTGGACCGTGACGGCCCCGGCGGCGTGGGATGGTACCTGGGCAATCCGGGTGCGTTCAGCTACTCGCACATGATGTGGGCCGGCATGTTCGTCGCGGGTCTGGGCAGGGGAGCGCATCTGTTCTCGGCGTCGTCGCAGGACGTCAGCAACCGACTCTTGGCAAGTCAGTTTTTGTACGGCGCGCCCACGTCGTTGCCCGTACCCGACATCCCGCGCACGGATCTGCTCGTCGTGATCGGGGCCAATCCGGTGGTCTCACACGGCAGCGTGCTGACCCTGCCGCGCATCAAGGACCGCATGCACGACATCGTTCGCCGGGGCGGCCGGGTCGTCGTGATCGATCCCCGGCGCACCGAAACCGCGGCGCAGTTCGAGTGGCTGGGCATCGTCCCCGATAGTGACGCCTTCCTGTTGCTGTCGATCCTGCAGGTGCTGTTCTCGGAGGGACTTTGCGATCGCAGGCGGATCGGCTCCCAGGCCGACGGCCTGGACTGGCTGGTCGGGCAGTGCGCCGACTTCACCCCCGAAGCCACACAGCAGGCCACCGGTATCGACCCCGACACCGTGCGCCGTCTGGCGCGCGACCTGGCCGCGACGCCACGCGCCGCGATTTACGGGCGATTCGGCACCAGCACGGGCCAAAGCGGAACCCTCACAACGTATCTGATCGACGCGGTCAATCTGGTGACCGGCGGCATCGATCGGGCGGGCGGCACGCTGTTCGGAAGTTTCGGGCTTCCGGGCCAACGCTTGCTGACCAAGTCGCTGAGCGCGGTGCTGCGCCTGGGGTACCGGCACGGCCGGTCGCGGGTCGGGCGGCTGCCGCGGGTGATCGGTACGGAGCCCGCGGCGATGATGGCCAAGGAAATCACCACGCCAGGCCGTGGCCAGATCCGCGCGCTGTTCGTCAGTGCGGGCAATCCGGTGTTGTCCGTCCCCAACGGGGCTGAACTCGAAGACGCTCTGCCCCAACTGGATTTGATGGTCGGACTGGACTTCTACCTCACCGAAACCACGTCGCACTGTGACTACGTGCTGCCCGTCACCACGATGTACGAACGCGATGACTTCGCCCTGCTCTTCCAGGCGCAGTACACCACACCCTTCCGCCAGGCCACCGAGGCCGTGGTGGCACCGCAGGGGCAGTGCCGACAGGAATGGGAGATCGTCGACGACCTGATGCGGCGGCTGGCGCATGCGACGCCGATGTTCGCGGCTCTGTCCGGATTACGGAAACTGTTGCGGCCGTTGGGCATGGACATCACGCCGAGGCCGCTGATCGATGCCGTCATCCGGTTGTCCGAGGGAGGTGACAGGTTCGGCCTGCGGCCCGGCGGACTGACGTTTGCCCGTCTGACCGCTGCGCACCCCCACGGGGTGGTGCTGCGGACCAACCTGCCCGACGGCGTCCTCAAGGAGACCGTCGTCTATCGGGGCGGCCGTATCCGTTTGAAGCACAAAGAAATCGAAGCGGAGATCGCCCGGCTGGGCCGCCGGCGCAGTCCCGAGGGATTTCCGCTGCGCATGATCGGCATGCGCGAGCTGCGATCGGAGAATTCCTGGATGCACAACTCGCCGCTGCTGATGCGCGGCGGTCGCACCCAGCACGCCCTCATGCACATCGACGACGCTGCCGAACTGCAGATCGCCGACGGCGAAGTGGTGCAGGTCATTTCGCCCTACGGCCGAATTTCGGTGCCCGTCACGGCGACCAAGGACATCGTCAGCGGAGTGATCGCGGTCCCGCACGGCTGGGGTCACCGTGGCTCGGGCGGCTGGCAGGTCGCCAACCGGGCTGGTGGGGCGAATGTCAACCTGTTGATGTCCACGGCGCCCTCCGATATCGAGCCGCTGGCGGGGATGGCGTGGCTGACGGGTGTGCCCGTGCGGGTGACGCCCGTCTGACGGCAGGCGGGCGGCGCGGGCTATCGGTCAGACCGCCAGCAGCGGTGCCATCCAGGCGAGTTCACCGGGTAGCTGTGCGCTCCAGTACGACCCGTCGTGTCCGCCCGGCGAGAACCCGCCCGCGGGCGGGTTGGGCAGTTGCGCGACGAACTCCCGCGTCGCGGAGTAGAACGGATCGCTGTTGCCGCAATCGACCCGCAGCGGAATCGACGCGAACGCCGGCAACCCGAACACACTGTTGGCCGCAAAGTCGTCGGATCCGTCGAACGCTCCCGGCGCCGCGGCCCCGGACGAGAGCCAGAGCGCGGGGCTGACCGCGGTGATCGCCGCCGTGCGGCTCGGGCCGAGGCGGGCGCCGAGAAGCAACGCTCCGTAGCCGCCCATCGACCATCCCAGGAATGCCACCCGCGAGGTATCCAGGCCCTGCGACGCCAGCATCGGGATCAGTTCGTCGAGCACCATCGCTCCGGAGTCCTCGCCTGACGCCCGCTGGTGCCAGTAGCTGCCGCCGCCGTCGACGGCGACGACCGCGACGGGGGGAAGTCCGGCGGCCACCGCTTGTGCCAGACCTTGCTCCACTCCTCCGGCCATCACCGTGGCGGCGTCGCTTCCCTTGCCGTGCAGCGCGATCACCGGCCGCAGCGGATGGCTTTGGCCGGGCGGACGGGCGATCGCCCAGTTGGTCACCGCGCCCCCGCGCGCCGCCGACACGAACGATCCGCTCACCATCGTGGGTGGGGCGGCGGTTGCCGGGCCGGGTTCCAGTGGTGCGGGCGGGGCCAGTGGTGCTCCGGATGCGGCCATTGCGACGGGTGTGCTGGAAGGGGGTGGTCGCAGACCCGACGCCGTCCCGAACGCGTAGAAGCAGAGTGCGCCGGCGGCCGTTCCCGCGCCCAGCCGAAGCACGGCGCGGCGGCTCAGATCTGGCATGTCGGTCATCATGCCATCGCCGGCGCGGACGCCTCAGGTGACGGGTCGAGTCGAGGAATTCCGAGGGGGTGATTATCCGAAAAGCCCCAGCGTAACGTGGGGTGCTGGCAGCATGAATGGTGTGACGGCAGCGGTCACCCCAAAGGGCGAACGTCGGCGGTTTGCGCTCGTCAGCGCGGCTGCCGACCTTCTTCGCGAGGGTGGATTCGACGCTGTCCGTCACCGTGCCGTCGCACGCCGCGCGGGCCTTCCGCTGGCGTCGACGACCTACTATTTTTCTTCGCTGGACGAGTTGATCGCCGCCGCTGTCGAGTACATCGGAATGGCCGAGGCGGCCCAGATGCGCAATAGGGTCTCTTCGCTGTCGCGCCGCCGACGCGGCGCCGAGTCGACGGCCGAGATACTCGTCGACCTACTCATGAACAACCCTGACAACCCCGATAACCCAGACAACGCCGACAACCCAGACAAGTCCGGCACCGATCAGCTCATCTCGCGGTATGAACGCTACATCGCGTGCGCCCGCCAGCCAGCGCTGCGCGATATCGCGCGCCGCGTTCTCAAGCAGCGCACCGACGCCGTCGGTGAGGCGGTGGTGCGATCGGGGCGATGCGCGCGCAGTGACCTCATGTCCGCCCTGGTGTGCGCGGTGGATGGCGCCGTCGTCTCGGCTCTGGTCGATGACGGCGGCACGCCGCGCGCCAACGCCCGGGCCACGCTCGTCGACGTCATCGATGTCCTCGCACCGATCGACGACGGCGGTGCGCGCGGCTGAACAGTGGGGAGGAGACGCATGGCGGGTCAGACAGAGGCAACCGCGGAGGCGCAGCCGGAACTGAAGCGGGTGATGGGGCCGGGCTTGCTGCTGCTGTTCGTCGTCGGCGACATCCTCGGCACCGGCGTCTACGCGCTCACCGGCGACGTAGCCGCCGAGGTAGGTGGCGCGGCCTGGGTCCCGTTCCTACTGGCGTTCCTGATCGCCACGATCACCGCCCTCAGCTACCTGGAACTCGTCACCAAATACCCGCAAGCCGCCGGTGCCGCACTGTATGCGCACAAGGCGTTCGGCCTGCAGTTCGTGACGTTCCTGGTGGCCTTCGTGGTGATGTGTTCGGGCATCACGTCCGCCTCCACGGCGTCGCGGTTCTTCGCGGCCAACTTCTTCACCGCATTCGAGTTCAGCTGGGGCAAGGCCGGCATCGTCGTTGTCGCCCTGGTGTTCATGGCGCTGCTCGCCGTGGTGAACCTGCGCGGTGTCGGTGAAAGCGTCAAGCTCAACGTGGTGCTGACCATCATCGAGATCAGCGGCCTCATGCTGGTGATCTTCGTGGGTCTGTGGGCGTTCACAAAGGGCGGTGACAACCTGGACTTCGCCCGCGTGGTCGCCTTCGACACCGCCGCCGACAAGAACGTGTTCATCGCGGTGACGACGGCGACGTCGCTGGCGTTCTTCGCGATGGTCGGCTTCGAGGACTCGGTGAACATGGCCGAGGAGATCAAAGATCCGGTGCGCGTGTTCCCCAAGGTGCTGTTGACGGGTCTGTCGATCACCGGCGTCGTCTATATCCTCGTCGCCGTCATCTCGGTGGCGCTGGTTCCTGTCGGCACCTTGGAAGCCAGCGACACCCCACTGGTGGAAGTGGTCAAGGCCGGCGCTCCGGGGTTGCCGATCGAGCACATCTTGCCGTTCATCTCGATGTTCGCGGTGTCCAACACCGCCCTCATCAACATGCTGATGGCGAGCCGGCTGATCTACGGGATGTCGCGCCAGCGGGTGCTGCCCAAGGTGCTGGGTTCGGTGCACCCGACTCGGCACTCGCCGTGGGTGGCGATCGCCTTCACCACGTTGATCGCCTTCGGTCTGATCCTGTACGTGACGGCGTTCGCCAACAGCCGTGCCATCGCCGTGCTCGGCGGTACCACGTCGCTGCTGCTGCTGGCGGTGTTCGCGATAGTCAATGTCGCGGTCCTGGTGCTGCGCCGCGATGTGCGGGCCGTCGGCGGATCGTTCCGCACTCCGACCGTGCTGCCCGTCGTCGGGTTCGTGGCCTCGCTGTACCTGGTGACGCCGCTGTCCGGACGACCCACCCAGCAGTATCTGCTCGCCGGGGTTCTGGTCGCGATCGGCATGGTGCTGTTCGTGATCACGATGGCCGTCAACCGCCGACTCGGCGTGACCGACGCGGGCATCACCGATCCGACCCACCTGGGCGACGCGCCGAAGTAGCGTTGTCGATCGGCACTCCGGCAACAGGGCGCCCCGGCAACAGGGCACCCTGCTTCACGTCGGCGCGGCGGTGCGGTCGGTGGTCGGCAAGGCGCCCGTAAGCTGTGTGCTCGTGAGCATCCCGAATGTTCTGGCGGGCCGGTATGCCGGCGCCGAGATGGTTGCGATCTGGTCGCCCGAGGCCAAGATCATCGCCGAGCGCCGGTTGTGGCTGGCGGTGCTGCGCGCACAGGCCGAACTGGGCCTCGACGTGCCCGACGGTGTGGTCGCCGACTACGAACGCGTCGCCGAAGACGTCGACCTGGACTCGATCGCGGCCCGTGAGCGGGTCACCCGCCACGACGTCAAGGCACGCATCGAGGAGTTCAACGCACTCGCTGGACACGAACACGTCCACAAGGGCATGACCAGTCGTGACCTGACCGAGAACGTCGAGCAGCTTCAGGTCAAGCGATCGCTGGAATTGGTGTTCTCTCACGGGGTCGCGGTGGTCGCGCGGCTGGCAGACCGCGCGCTGACCTACCGCGATCTGGTGATGGCCGGACGCAGTCACAACGTCGCCGCGCAGTCCACCACGCTGGGTAAGCGATTCGCTTCGGCCGCCCAGGAGACGCTGGTTGCGTTGACCCGCCTGCGTGAACTGATCGACCGTTACCCGTTGCGCGGCATCAAGGGACCGATGGGCACCGCGCAGGACATGCTCGACCTTTTCGGCGGAGATGCGCTGCGGCTGGCCGAGTTGGAGTCGCGTGTCGCGTCCTTCCTCGGATTCTCGTCGTTGCTGGCCAGCGTCGGGCAGGTTTACCCGCGGTCGATGGACCATGACGTCGTGTCGGCCCTGGTGCAAATGGGCGCGGGTCCGTCGTCGTTCGCCCACACCGTCCGTCTGATGGCCGGCCACGAATTGGTGACCGAGGGATTCGCACCCGGCCAGGTGGGTTCCTCGGCGATGCCCCACAAGATGAACACGCGTTCCTGCGAACGGATCAACGGGTTGCAGGTGGTGCTGCGCGGGTATGCGTCCATGACGGCGGAATTAGCTGGGGCGCAATGGAACGAGGGCGACGTGTTCTGCTCGGTGGTGCGCCGGGTGGCATTGCCCGACGCGTTCTTCGCCATCGACGGGCAGACCGAGACCTTCCTGACGGTGCTCGACGAGTTCGGCGCCTACCCAGCCGTGATCCAGCGGGAACTGGACCGATACCTGCCGTTCCTGGCGACCACACGCATCCTGATCGCCGCGGTTCGCGCCGGCGTCGGCCGCGAAACCGCTCATGAGGTGATCAAGGAGCATGCCGTGGCGGTCGCGTTGGCGATGCGCGAGGAAGGGCGCGAGCCCGACCTGCTCGACCGACTGGCCGCCGATCCGCGCTTGCCGCTGGATCGCGCCGCGCTGGATGCCGTGCTGGCGGACAGGGCGGCATACACGGGTGCGGCCGGCGATCAGGTCGACGCGGTGGTGTCGGAGGTCGGGCAGCTGGTCAGCCGCTATCCCGAGGCGGCCAAGTATCAGCCGGGAGCGATCCTGTGATCGACGTCGATCTCACCGACCTGGACAACTTCGCCAACGGGTTCCCCCACGGCGTCTTCGCCCGGCACCGGAGTGAGGCGCCCGTGTACTGGCACGAGCCGACCGAGAACACACCCGATGACGAAGGCTTCTGGTCCGTCGCGTCGTATGCGGAAACCCTTGCGGTGCTCCGTGATCCGGCGCTTTTCTCGTCCGTGACCGGGGGAGGCCGGCCGTTCGGCGGGACGTTGCTGCAGGACCTGTCGATCGCCGGGCAGGTGCTCAACATGATGGATGACCCCCGGCACGGGCACATCCGGCGTCTCGTCAGCTCCGGCCTGACGCCGCGGATGATCAGCCGTGTCGAAGCCGACCTGCGGATGCGGGCGCGGCGACTGCTCGACGGTGTCTCCCCCGGAGCGCCGGTCGACTTCCTGGTGGACATCGCCGCCGAGCTGCCCATGCAGATGATCTGCATTCTGCTGGGAGTGCCCGAGTCCGAGCGTCATTGGATCTTCGAGGCCATCGAACCCAACTTCGACTTCGGTGGCTCCCGCCGGGCGTCCATGCGGATGTCGTTGGAGGAGGCCGGATCCCGCATGTACGCCTACGGGCAGGAGTTGATCGCGTCGAAGCGGGCCGCTCCCACCGACGACATGCTGTCGGTCGTCACCAACGCCACCATCGACGATGCCGACGCCCCGTCGCTCTCGGGCATCGAGTTGTATCTCTTCTTCAACCTGCTGTTCTCCGCCGGCGCCGAGACCACGCGCAACGCCATCGCGGGTGGACTGCTGGCGCTGACCGAGAACCCCGACCAGTACGCCCTGCTCCGATCCGACCCCGGGCTGCTGCCCACCGCATTGGAGGAGATGGTGCGCTGGACGTCGCCCTCGCCGTCGAAAAGGCGAACCGCGACAAGGGATGTGATGCTGGGTGGCTGTTCGGTCAAGGCAGGGGAGAAGGTGCTGGTGTGGGAGGGATCGGCCAATCGTGATGCGGCCGTGTTTGATTCGCCGGACCGCTTCGACGTGACCCGCAAGCCGAACCCGCATCTGGGGTTCGGCCAGGGTGTGCATTACTGTCTGGGTGCCAATCTGGCCCGGCTGGAACTGCGGGTGCTGTTCGAAGAGATACTGCAGCGGTTCGATTCGGTGCGCGTCGTTGCGCCGGTCGAGTGGACCCGAAGCAACCGGCACACCGGTATCCGCCACCTCGTCGTCGCCTTCGAGTGATTTGTGGTGGGTGAGCCGCGCCCGGCGCGGCTCACCCACCACAAATCACCGGATGCCGACCGACCGCAACTCCAGGGCGGCCAGCCCGGCGATGACCACGGCATCGCCGCGCCGCCACGCCCCAACCGGGTCCATGCTCACGCCGGCCAGCTTGGCCAGCGGCCGATTGGCCAGCGCTCGCAGCGCCAGCAGTTGCTCGCCGGCCGGCGTCGAGGCCAGCGTGATAGCCGTCCACTTCCGCCGGAAGAACCGGACCCTCAGGATCAGCCACGGCATCGCCACCGCCAGAATCGGTGGCGCTGCCACGGCAATCGCGAGCACCCAGGCCAGCCAGGTCGCGGTCGCATCGAGGCTGTGACCGGCACCGGCGAGGTCGAGAGCCGCTTCGCTGGCGGCGGTCAGCGGTTTGCTCAGCCCGCTGCCGACGAACGGCACGCCGTCGACGCTGTTGCCCGCCGAATCGAGGTTGTGGGCGATGCCGTTGGCCCCGGTTTCGACTTGCCGTCCGACCGCGGCGATGGTCGCGATCGCCTCGTGTACCGCCATGCCGACAAGCACCCAGATGACGGTCCAAACCCCGGCGACGAGGTCACTGACCAGCTGCCTCATCAACCAGACGGGTGTGGTGGCGTAGGGAACGAACCTGCGCCGAGAAGCCCTCGTTGAAGCCTGCCCAAACGATCTCATGACTCGATCCCAGCACGTCGGGGTCCGCTCCTGGTCGATAGGCTGGCCAGATGCGCCCCGCCCTGTCCGGCTACGAGCATCTGACCAGCGGAAAGGTCCGCGAGTTGTACCGCGTGGACGACGACCATCTGCTTTTCGTGGCGTCTGATCGGATCTCGGCATTCGACTACGTCCTCGACAGTGAGATCCCCGACAAGGGACGCATCCTGACGGCGATGAGCGTATTCTTCTTCGACCAGCTTGACACCTCCGACCACCTCGACGGGCCGGCCGACGACCCGCGCATACCGGCCGAGGTCCTGGGGCGCGCCCTGGTGGTTCGCCGGCTCGACATGATCCCGGTGGAGTGCGTGGCCCGCGGCTATCTCACCGGTTCGGGGCTGCTGGACTATCAGCGCACCGGCGAGGTGTGCGGCATCGCGCTGCCCCCCGGTCTGCAGGAGGCGAGCAAGTTCGACGAGCCGCTGTTCACGCCGGCAACCAAGGCCGAAATCGGCTCGCATGACGAGAACGTCAGCTTTTCCCGTGTCGTCGACCTCGTTGGCTCGGCGCGGGCCGACCAGCTTCGCGACCGCACGCTGCAGATCTACTCGCGGGCAGCCGAGCACGCACGCAAGCGCGGCATCATCATCGCCGATACCAAATTCGAGTTCGGTATCGACGCGGAGGGCGATCTGGTTTTGGCCGATGAGGTGTTCACTCCGGACTCGTCGCGGTATTGGCCCGCGGACACCTATCGCCCCGGGGTCGTCCAGCCGAGCTTCGACAAGCAGTTCGTCCGAAACTGGCTGACTTCATCGCAATCGGGCTGGGACCGCAACGGAGCCCAACCCCCGCCACCACTGCCGAAGGACGTTGTGGACGCTACCCGCGAACGTTATATCGAGGCATACGAACGCATTTCGGGTCTGAACTTCGCCGACTGGATCGGGCCGGCCCGATGAGCCCGCAGCCTCCGGTCGCGGCCCGCGTCGACAGCAGGCGGGAATTCCACGGCGATGTATTCGACGATCCCTACGAATGGCTGCGCGACAAGTCCGATCCCAGAGTCATCGAGCATCTGGAAGCCGAAAATTGTTACGCCGAGGCTGTCACCGATCACCTTGAGCCGTTGCGCCAACGGATATTCGACGAGATAAAGTCGCGCACCAAGGAAACCGACCTGTCGGTGCCGACCCGCCGCGGCGACTACTGGTACTACGGTCGCAGTTTCGAGGGCAAGCAATACGGAGTGCATTGCCGTTGTCCCGTCCGTGATCCCGGCGACTGGAGTCCTCCCGTTTTCGATGAATCGACGGATATCGACGCCGAGGAAGTGCTGCTCGACGAGAACGCCGAGGCCGACGGGCACGAATTCTTCGCGCTGGGGGCCGCCAGCGTGAGCCCGGACGGCAATGTGCTCGCCTACTCGGTCGATGTGATCGGCGACGAACGGTATACCTTGCGGTTCAAGGACTTGCGTACAGGGCACTTGTATCCCGACGCCATCGCTGGGATCGCGCCGGGAGTCACGTGGGCCGCTGACAGCGAGACGTTGTACTACCTCACCGTCGACGACGCGTGGCGGCCGGACACGGTGTGGCGACACCGGCTGGCTTCGGGACAGCCGGCCGAGCAGGTGTATCACGAACCAGACGAACGGTTTTGGCTGGGCGTCGGACGCACCCGCAGTAACCGGTACGTGTTTATCGAGTCCGGGTCGAGTGTCACCACGGAGATGTTCTTCGGCGACGCGGCGGATCCGCGGGCCGCGTTCTCCAGCATCCTGCCGCGGCGGGAGGGTGTCGAGTATTCGGTGGAGCACGCGGTCGTCGGCGGCCGCGACCGCTTCCTGATCCTGCACAACGTCGGCGCGGTGAACTTCACGCTGGTCGAGGCACCCGTCGACGACCCGGCAAACCAGCGGACGCTCATCGCGGGCCGCGACGACGTGCGCATCGACGCGGTCGAGGCCTTCGCCGGACACCTGGCGGTCAGCTACCGTAGCGAGGCCCTTCCGCGAATCCAGTTGTGGCCCATCACCGCCGATGGCGACTACGGAACGCCCGCCGACCTCACTTTCGAATCACCGCTGATGTCCGCCGGGCTCATGGGCAATCCCAATTGGGATGCGCCCAGACTGCGCATCGCGACCACGTCGTTCGTCGTGCCGGTCCGGGTCTACGACATCGTCCTGGCGACCGGCGAGCGCGTGTTGCTGCGCGAACAGCCGGTGCTCGGCGACTACCGGGTGCAGGACTACGTCGAGTACCGCGACTGGGCCGTCGCCCGGGACGGCGCGCGCATCCCCATCTCCGTGGTGCACCGCAAGGGCGTCACCCTGCCTGCACCCACCGTGCTTTACGGGTACGGCGCCTACGAAGCGTGTGAGGACCCGCGGTTCTCGATCGCGCGGCTGTCGCTGCTCGACCGCGGAATGGTGTTCGCGGTGGCCAACGTCCGCGGCGGCGGCGAACTCGGCCGGCCCTGGTATGACCACGGCAAGCTCATGAACAAGAAGAACACGTTCACCGATTTCATCGCCGTCGCGCAGCATCTGGTCGACACCGGACTGACCCGACCCTGCAACCTGGTGGCGTTGGGCGGCAGTGCCGGCGGGCTGCTGATGGGCGCGGTGGCCAATATCGCGCCACAGCTTTTCGCCGGCATCCTCGCGCAGGTTCCGTTCGTCGATCCGTTGACCACCATCTTGGACCCGTCGCTGCCGCTGACCGTCACGGAATGGGACGAATGGGGAAATCCGTTGGCGGACAGTGCCGTCTACCACTACATGAAGTCCTATTCGCCGTACGAGAATGTCTCACCCGTCGACTATCCGGCGATCCTGGCGATGACCTCCCTCAACGACACCCGGGTCTACTACGTAGAGCCGGCGAAATGGGTTGCCGCGCTTCGGCATACCAAGACCGACGCCCGTCCCGTTTTGTTGCGTACGCAGATGAGCGCCGGTCACGGCGGTATCAGCGGCCGCTACGAGCGGTGGAAGGACGCCGCGTTCCAGTACTCCTGGCTACTGGACACCGCCGGCGGCAACCACGACGGCGGCGGCCAGGAAGACGGCTTCCAGCGCTGAGCGCACCGACAGCCGTGTGGTCATGGATTTCGGCGGATCGGGCATTCGCGCGGCGTAGATGTTGGCCGGGAACATGGCCAGCATCAGCAGCAGCAGGCAGACGGCGGCCGCCGTACGGGTTGCCGGCAGCAGCAATCCCACCGCGCCCGCCAGTTCCAGCACCCCGGTGATGCTCACCAGCAGCGCCGGCGCGGGCAACCTCGGCGGGACGATCGCGATCATGTCCGCTCGCAGCGGATTGACGAAATGTGCGACGCTCGTCATGAGGAACATCGCGGACATGCCGACCGCGATCGCGCGCGGCCAACTGTCGACGTAGTCGATCCCGAGCCAGCCGGCCACCCGGGCGAGCAGGCTGACGAGGGTGAGCGTCCAAAAGACGGCCATGAAACTCCTCAAATCTTGACAATGACAAAATGCTAGGTTGCTATCTAGCCACTGTCAAGATTATGGGCTAGGCTCCCGGTATGGTCCGGTCCACCTATCACCATGGCGATTTGCGCGCGGTCATCCTGACGGCGGCTGCGCGCCTGGTCGCGCAGCGTGGCGCCGATGCGGTCTCCCTGAGGGAACTGGCCAGGGAGGCCGGCGTATCCCACGCGGCGCCGGCACACCACTTCACCGACCGGCGCGGACTTTTCACCGCCCTGGCCGCCGAGGGATTCCGGTTGCTGGCCCAGGCGCTGGTCGAAGCCAGGCCGCTCTTCGTCGACGCAGCCACGGCGTACTTCGGGTTCGCGATCGGTCATCCCGGGCATTACGCGGTCATGTTCGACACGTCGCGGCTCGACAACGACGATCCCGAACTGACCGCCGCGGCGGCGGCCGCCGCGGCCGAGTTGTCGGCCGGCGTGGACAGCCTGACCGACCCGAAGGCGCTGGCGGACCCGCGCGGCGCGCAGATCGCGGCCTGGTCGCTGGTTCATGGCTTCGCCACGCTATGGCTCAACCATGCATTCGGGGCCGAAACCAGCGCACAGGATCCGACCGTCGTCGTCGAGCGGATCGCGCGCCTGCTCTTCGACGGCTGAAGATCCCCACAGGAGGCGAGCATCACCGTGTGCGCGACGGACGCCACGACTACAGTTCGACCGCACTCTCCTCGGGCAGCACCCGGAAGTCGGTTTTCGTCATTTCGGTGAGCCGGCCGTAGAAGATTCCGCGGGCTTGGGAAGCGATGATGCCCTGGTGGATCGGCACCGCATGGGTGGGTGCGACGGCCCGCAAGTAGTCCACCGCCTCGGAGATCTTCATCCACGGCGCGGCTGCCGGGGTGGCCAGCACGTGGACCGGCTCGCCGGGCACGAACAGCGCGTCACCGGGGTGCATCAGCCGGGCAGCGTGCTCGCCGTCTCCGACGAGATAGGAGATGTTGTCGATCACCGGCACTTCCGGGTGGATCACCGCGTGCCGGCCGCCGACGCCGCGGATCGTCAGCCGGTCGACGGAGAACTCGTCACCGGCGTGCACCGCCCGCCATGCGCCGCCCAATTGTGCCGCGGTCTGCGGGTCGGCGTAGAGGGCGGCTCCGGGATTGGCCTCGACGAGTGCGGGCAGTCGCGCGGGGTCGGCATGGTCCGGGTGTTGGTGGGTGATCAGGATGGCCGACAAACCGGTGATGCCTTCGAAGCCGTGCGAGAAATTGCCCGGATCGAACAGAATCCGAGTGCCCGGAAAACTTGCCAGCAGGCAGGAATGCCCGAAATGCGTCAATTCCATGATTACGATTGTGCGCCCGGTCTGAGCTGTCCGGAGGGAGGTTGCAGAGTGCGGGGAGTGCTGGCCGCCGTGCTGGTCGGCTGTACGCTCCTGCTCGCGCCGATGCCGGCAGCGCGGGCGAACCCTGAAACCTGCCCGCCGTCATGCGATCGCATCCCCGCATCTGCGTGGCCCGATCCGTCGGCCTTACCGCTGGCGTCGACCTACGGCTGGCCGCCACTGTGGACCGTGGCGGTTCCCGTCTTCGCGCCGCGCTTCCGGTTCGAGGAACTATGCGCGACCCCGGTGACACTCGGTGACCAGCGAAACTACTCGGTCGCGGCCCGTGCCGTGGTGGGTGTGCCCGAAGGATCGTGGCAGGCCAGAGCCCAGATCGTGCACTGGCGGGGGGAGGTGTGGCGGGGCGGGCAACTGGCGACAGCGGCCTTCGATTCGGCCGTCGCGGCCCTGCGCGGCTGCCAGGTGCGGGCTCCGCAGTTTTCGCCGTCGATCACGATGGTCGAACCGAACCGGCTGGCGGCAGTGATAAGCGGTCCTGTCGTGGTGCGCCAGTTCCTGCTCGCCGATCCCCGCAGCGGCACGATCTCCGAACTGGCGTACTCCTACGACGCTGCCGGCGGACTACCCGACGTGCCGTGGTCCGCGTTGCCCGACACCGCGGTGTTCGACGTCATGTCGGCCCCGCTGTGCAACGCCTACCTCGGGTCGTGTGGGTAGAGTTGGGCCCGCTGGTAAGAGCGACGGACGAGGAGCGGTGCGTGGCCCGGATAGTCGTGAACGTCATGCCCAAACCGGAGATTCTCGATCCCCAGGGTCAGGCCATCGTCGGAGCGCTGGGGCGGCTCGGCCACGGGGGAATATCAGATGTGCGGCAGGGCAAGCGATTCGAGATCGAAGTCGATGACAGCGTCGACGACCAAGCGCTGGCTCAGATCGCCGAATCGCTGCTGGCCAACACCGTGATCGAGGACTGGACCGTCACACGGGAAGGTAGCCGGTGAGCGTTCGTGTGGGGGTCATCACATTCCCCGGCACGCTCGACGACGTCGACGCCGCCCGAGCGGTGCGGCTCGTCGGTGCGGAAGCGGTGAGCCTGTGGCACGCCGACGCCGATCTCAAGGGTGTCGATGCGGTGATCGTGCCCGGGGGCTTCTCGTATGGCGACTATCTGCGGGCCGGTGCGATCGCCCGGTTTGCGCCCGTGATGGGTGAAGTAGTGGAGGCGGCCCGCGGCGGCACGCCGGTACTGGGCATCTGCAACGGCTTTCAGGTGCTGTGCGAGGCCGGGCTGCTGCCGGGCGCATTGACGCGAAACGCCGGTCTGCATTTCGTGTGCCGCGATGTGTGGCTGACCGTGGAGACGGCGGGTACGGCGTGGACGTCCCGTTACGAGCCGGGCGCGCGGATCCTGGTTCCGCTGAAGTCCGGAGAAGGCCGCTACGTGGCCTCAGAATCCGTCCTCGGCGAACTGGAAGCGCAGGGGCGGGTGGTGTTCCGCTACGCCGACAACCCCAACGGTTCCAGGCATGACATCGCAGGCATCAGTTCGGCCGACGGCCGTGTCGTCGGGTTGATGCCGCACCCCGAGCACGCCACCGAGCCGCTCACCGGCCCGAGCGACGACGGGCTCGAGGTGTTCCGCTCCGCGCTGAACGGATTGCTCGCGGCCTGAGCGTTTGGGCCGACTCCACTTCAGACTGGCGGGGGTCTACCGGGTGGCCACTCAGTAGTTGTTGCAGGTACCGGCGATCTGGAAGATCAGAGGAACGTAGGACTGCAGCCACGGCATCGCCTGTACCTCGGCGACCATGGTCTGCCGTCCTTCGGGCGGTGAGGCGATGAGCCGTTCCAGCCACCCGGTCACTATGGGATCGGCGGCGGATGCGGGCGCCTGCTCGTTCAGCGCCGTCATCACCTGCGGGTAGGTGCACGTCGAGTTGACCACGATCTCAGGGTCGGGCTGCGCCCCGGCAACGCCGGTCGCCGCAGTCAGTGCCACCGCCAGGCCGCCGCCGGCCACCACCAGCCGGGTCGTCCACGTCATCCCGCTACCCCTTTCCGCCGCGCCGCCCGGACTCATGCCCGGCCGGCTGGTGCCACGCCGGCACCAGGCGTCCACGCTAGCAGCCGACCGTGGCTGCTCAACGCCAAACCGGGCAAGGCTCGCGGTGGGCAAGCCCACACCAGGGCGCAAAGATTTTCCATGCCCGATCAATGGCTTTCTGGACAGCCATAGGTCAGGACATGGCCGTCCGGCGCCACACGACGGCGGTGTCGGGCTGCTCGCGAACAACAGTGACAATGACACTGTTTCAGGCTCGGCGCCGTCCGGTGTGATCCGATCACGAGGTCGGTAACCTGCTCGATAGGGCGACGTCCGAGTCAGGCGGTGAGCGCGACCGACGCCTCGGCGGTGTAGCACAGAAACGTCAACGTCTCCTCCATGTAGAGATGCACCGTCTCGGCTTCATGCGTCAGGTAGCCGATCGACACGTCGGTGCCCAGTTGCAGGTCGAAATCGCCTCCGCGCGTGGACAATACAAATGCACCGTCGATCGCCGGCGCCCAGATGATCTCGCCGTCGACGAGCCGGTTGAGGTGTTCGCGCAGCGGGTAGCCGTGCTCGGTGGTCTCGCTGACCTTGGTGTAGGCGTCCGCCGACAGCAGCACCGAGTAGGGTCCGTCGACGCCGGCCAACCGTAGCTCGGTCAGCGCCTGCGAGATCACATCGGGGTAGCCGCGCGGATCGTCGGGCAGGGCGAGCTCGGGGTTGGAGCTGCACGCGCGGATGCCGCCGATATGGGCGGCCTGATAACCCTCGAAGATCGCCCGGTCTTCGATGAACGCCAGCTTCTTGGCGGCGTCTTTGACGGGATCCCAGTCGGAGTCCTGGGATCCGCGCTCGACGTCGTCGACGTCGGACCGGCTCACCGTGAACGGCACCCGCAGCCGGACCAGTGGCTGGGCGTCGCGCAGATGTGCGATGACGCCACCGGCGGGCGGTTCGACGTCACGTAGGTGACCGGTGCTGATCGCGGCGGTCACCGGGCCTCCGGGCTCGCTCACGTCGACCACTCGGCGCCCGGCGATGTGCCGTTTGAACGTACGGGTGGCCTCGGTCTCGATCTCGGCCCAGGCGGCTTCGGTGATGGGGGCAAGATCGCGGTAGAGGTTGTTCATTGCGGTTGTCCTTTCAAGCTGCCGATCGCCAGAGAACCTGGGTAGCGGGACGGGGGCGTCGCTGTCGGGGGAGGTGCGGGGTGCTTGTCCGCATGCGGCATCGGCGGCGGATTGTCGAGGAACCCGGCCGTGGGCACGAAGAACATGGTTCCCGTCAGCGCTGTCGAGAAGTCGAGGATGCGGTCGGTGTTCCCGGGCGGGTCGCCGAGGAACATGTTGCGCAGCATCTGCTCGGTGATGTCGGGGTCGGCGCAGTACGCGATGTAGTAGGTGCCGGATGCGCCGTCGCCGAGGGTTCCGAACGGCATGTTCGCCCGCACGATCTGCAGATCGTTGCCGTCGTCGTCGGTCAGCGTATTGAGCGCGACATGGGAGTTCGACGGTTGGACCGCGTCGTCGAGTTCGATGTCCTCAAGCTTGGTCCGGCCGATGACGAGTTCCTGCTCGGTGACGCTGAGCGCATTCCAGCCCGCCATGTCATGGATGTAGCGCTGAACGTGCACATAACTGGCGCCGGCGAATTCCGGATCCTCGGCTCCGATCTGTGTTGCCGTCACGGCATCGGCCCCGTCCGGGTTCTCGGTGCCGTCGACGAACCCCAGCAGGTCGCGCATCTCGAAGAACTGAAACCCGTGGACCTCGTCGACGACCGTGACGGCACCCAGCGCCGCCAGCACCCTGCCGCCGAGCTCGAAGCAGACATCCATCGACCCGCCCTTGATGTGCAACAGCAAGTCACCGGGTGTGGAGGGGGCGTGGTGGCGGGGGCCGCGCAGTTCGGTGAAACGATGCAGTTTGGCCGGACGCGGACCGGCGAAGAGCCGGTCCCACGCGTCGGAGCCGATTCCGGCGACCAGGTTCAGGTTGGCGCTGGGAACCCGGAACCCGACCGCCCGCACCAACCCGGCAAGGTCGGCCAGCGCGTCGTGCACCCGCTGCTCACCGCCGTCGTCGATGGTCGCCACCACGAAGATCGCCGCGGGTGTCAGCGGAGTCAGAATCGGCTGCGGTCGACTGGCGGGCACGGCCTGAACCCTATCGCTACACCGTGGCTCCCAGAGACGAAGATGGTCGGCATGGCCGCCACCGCAACGCGATTGTGCGAATTCATCGATGCCTCGCCGTCCCCGTACCACGTATGCGAGACCACGGCGCAACGGCTTGTGGGCGCGGGCTACACCGAACTGAGCGAGACCGATGCCTGGTCCGGGGCCGGGCGGCACTTCGTCCTGCGCGCCGGCTCACTGGTCGCCTGGGATAGCCGCGGCAGGCCAGCTCGGCCGTTCCGGGTGGTCGGCGGCCACACCGACAGTCCCAACCTGCGGATCAAACAACAACCCGATCGTGTCGTCGCGGGGGCGCGGATGGTGGCTTTGCAGCCCTATGGAGGAACATGGCTGAACTCGTGGCTGGATCGAGATCTCGGTGTCAGCGGCAGGCTCTCGGTGCATTCCGGGTCGGGTGTCAGCCACCGGCTGGTCCGTGTCGACGAGCCGTTTCTGCGGGTGCCGCAACTGGCGATTCACTTGGCCGCCGACCGAACGTCGCTGACGCTGGACCCGCAACGTCACCTCGACGCCATCTGGGCCCTCGGGGAGGCCCCACGCTCGATCGTCGACACCGTTGCCCGGGCCGCGGGCGTCGATCCCGCCGACGTGCTCAGCGTCGATCTGATGACACACGACCTCACTGGATCGCGGGTGTGGGGTGAGCACCACGAGTTCGTCAGTGCGCCCCGGCTGGACAATCAGGTGACCTGCTATGCGGCGCTGGAGGCGCTACTGGCCGTCGAGCCGGCCGACCACGTCGCTGTGCTGGCACTTTTCGACCACGAGGAGGTGGGGTCCACGTCCGACCACGGCGCCCAGTCCGACCTGCTGTTGACGACGCTGGAGCGGATCGTCCTTGCCGTCGGCGGCGGGCGCGAAGATTTCCTACGCGTGTTGACCGGGTCGGTGGTGGCCTCCGGCGACATGGCCCACGCGACACACCCCAACTACCCCGACCGTCACGAACCAGGCCACTGGATCGGGCTCAACGCCGGTCCGGTGCTGAAGGTGCAGCCCAACCTGCGCTATGCGACCGACAGCCGTACCGCGGCCACATTTGAGTTGGCCTGCCGCCAGGCCGGTGTGCCACTGCAGCGCTACGAACACCGTGCCGACCTGCCGTGCGGTTCGACGATCGGGCCGATGACCTCAGCCCGCACCGGCATACCCACCGTCGACGTCGGCGCGGCACAGCTCGCCATGCACTCTGTCCGAGAGCTGATGGGCGCACACGACGTGGCGTCCTATTCCGCTGCCCTGCAAGCGTTTCTGTCACCCGAATGACCGAGCACGCGCGAGACGTCGTGGATGCGCACATCCACCAATGGGACCCCTTCACCACGCCGCGCGTCGTGTCCGCGGTCGCCAAGGTGGTGCGGCGCGCCCCCGGACTGCTGCCGGTGCTGGCCCGAACATTCCCGCGCAGCAACCGCGAATTCGTCGGTGACCCGCGATACCTGATGGACGAATACCTGCCGCGCGACTATCGAGCCGACGCGACGCCGGCCGGCGTCGGCACCGTTGTGCACATCGAGGCCGGTTGGCAGGACAAGGCCCCGCTTGCGGACGTGGACGAGACCCGCTGGATCGCCGGGTTGCCCTTCGGTCAGGACGGTGCCCCGGCGCTCGGCGGGATCGTCGTGCACGCCGCGCCCCACCGTCCGCGCGTCGTCGAGATGCTCAACGGGCATCTGGCCGCCAGCCCGCTGGTGTGCGGCGTGCGCTGCCTGGCCGCGCACAGCCAGGACCGTGGGGTCATGTCGTGGACGCCCGCACCGCATCTGTTCACCGAACCGGACTTCCTGCGGGGCTTCGCGGCGGTGGCCGAGCGGGGATTGACATTCGACCTGTGGATCTACGGTCACCAGTTGCCCGACGCCGTGGTGCTGGCCAAGGAGTACCCGCAGACCACCTTCGTGCTCGACCACTATGCCACCCCGGTGGGTGTGTTCGGCCCGCGTGGAAAGCACACCGGCGCAACTGCCGGCGCCCGCGACGACATCCTGCGGCGCTGGCGCGACGACATCTCCGCGCTGGCGGAATTGCCGAATGTCGTCGCCAAGCACAGCGGCCTGGGCATGCCGGTGTTGGGAGCGGGGCCCGTATCGCGGGAGCAGTTGCGCGATCTCGCCGCCCCGCTGATCAGCCACCTGGACAACGCTTTCGGGCCGGACCGCACGTTCTGGTCATCGAACTACCCGATCGACAAGCCGAACCTCGTGCTCACCGACAGCACGTGGATGTTGCGCGACGTCCTGGCCGGACGCTTCGACGAGGACAAGATGCTGCGCCGCAACGCCCGGCGAGCCTATCGGCTCGCGGCGGGCTGACCTACATTCGCTTTATGAGTATCGACCTTGCAATGGTGACCTTCGATTGCGCCGACCCGGACGTGCTCGCGGCGTGGTGGCTCGACGCCGTCGGAGGTGAGCTCAACGCGGTCGCACCGGGAGAATTCGTCATCGTGGCCGGGCAGGGACGGCCCGCACTCGGATTCCAGCGGGTGCCCGACCCCACGCCCGGCAAGAACAAAGTCCATCTCGATCTGCATGCGGCGGACAAAGAGGCCGAGGTGGCCCGCCTGGTCGCGGCCGGTGCGACTGAGGTGGAGCGCAACAGCTTCGGCCCGGACTTCGAGTGGGTGGTGCTCACCGATCCCGAGGGCAACGCATTCTGCGTCGCCGGCGGGTAGCGCCCGCGACGCGGATCACGCGCCGGCACGGCACAATCGCCCGCGCCGATCTCCGTCGTCGCGGTAGCGCTGCGGTCGTTTGCGGCCCATCGACCCCCTAAACTGGCTGCGTGACGTCTGGGTTGACCCAAGAGGTGGACACCGTCGAGCGGGCCGCCGCCACGCCCGATCAGCCACAACCCTTCCGTGAGCTGGGCCTCAAGGACGACGAGTACCAGCGCATCCGCGAGATCCTGGGCCGCCGCCCGACCGATGCCGAGCTGGCCATGTACTCGGTGATGTGGAGCGAGCACTGCTCGTACAAGTCGTCGAAGGTGCACCTGCGCTACTTCGGTGAGACCACCACCGACGAAATGCGCTCCGGGATGCTCGCCGGCATCGGCGAGAACGCCGGGGTCGTCGACATCGGCGACGGCTGGGCGGTCACGTTCAAGGTGGAATCGCATAATCACCCGTCCTACGTCGAGCCCTACCAGGGTGCCGCCACGGGTGTCGGCGGCATCGTGCGCGACATCATGGCGATGGGCGCGCGCCCGGTCGCGGTGATGGACCAGCTGCGTTTCGGCGCCGCCGACGCACCCGACACCCGCCGCGTGCTCGACGGCGTAGTCCGCGGGATCGGCGGCTACGGAAATTCACTGGGCCTGCCCAACATCGGCGGCGAGACGGTGTTCGACGCCTCCTATTCGGGCAACCCGTTGGTGAACGCGCTGTGTGTGGGGGTGCTTCGCAAGGAGGATCTCCATCTGGCGTTCGCGTCCGGCGCCGGTAACAAGATCATCCTCTTCGGTGCGCGCACCGGCCTCGACGGCATCGGCGGCGTTTCGGTGCTGGCGTCGGACACCTTCTCCGGCGACGAGTCCGCCGCCGGCCGCAAGAAACTGCCGTCGGTCCAGGTGGGCGATCCGTTCATGGAGAAGGTACTCATCGAGTGCTGCCTGGAGCTCTACGCCGCGCACCTGGTGGTCGGCATACAGGACCTCGGCGGTGCCGGACTATCCTGTGCCACTTCCGAACTCGCGTCCGCGGGGGACGGCGGCATGGCGATCCGGCTGGACAGGGTTCCGCTGCGCGCGGCGAACATGACGCCGGCCGAGGTGCTGTCCAGTGAGTCACAGGAGCGGATGTGCGCCGTGGTGGCGCCGGAAAACGTCGATGCGTTTCTGGCGGTGTGCCGCAAATGGGAAGTATTGGCGACGGTCATCGGCGAAGTCACCGACGGAGACCGACTGCTCATCACCTGGAACGGCGAGACGGTGGTGGATGTGCCGCCGCGCACCGTCGCCCATGAGGGACCGGTGTATCAGCGGCCGGTCCAGCGTCCCGACGGCCAGGACGACCTGATCGCCGCAAGTTCCAAGACGCTGCACCGTCCCGCCACCGGAGACGAGTTGCGCGCGACCCTGATTGCACTGCTCGGGAGTCCGCACCTGTGCAGCCGCAAGTTCATCACCGAGCAATACGACCGCTACGTGCGCGGCAACACCGTCCTCGCCCAGAACGCCGACGGCGGAGTGCTGCGCGTCGACGAGGAAACCGGGCGCGGCATCGCGGTATCCACCGACGCCTCCGGCCGCTACACGCAGCTAGACCCGTATGCCGGTGCGCAGCTTGCGCTGGCCGAGGCCTATCGCAACGTGGCCGTCACCGGGGCCACGCCCGCCGCGGTCACCAACTGCCTCAACTTCGGCTCACCCGAGGACCCCGGCGTGATGTGGCAGTTCAGTCAAGCGGTCCGAGGGCTGGCCGAAGGTTCTGCGGCACTGGGAATTCCGGTTACCGGAGGAAATGTCAGTTTCTACAACCAAACCGGTTCGACGGCCATCCTGCCGACGCCGGTGGTGGGTGTTCTCGGCATACTCGACGATGTGAGCCGCCGTACCCCCACGGCATTGGGTCGCCGGCCGAGGGAGGCGCTGATCCTTCTCGGCGACACCTACGACGAGTTCGACGGATCGGTCTGGGCGCAGGTCACCGCCGGCCATCTCGGCGGCGTGCCGCCGCGGGTGGACTTGCCGCGGGAGAGGCTGCTCGCCGACGTCTTGACCGCCGCGTCGCGCGAAGGCCTGGTGTCGGCGGCGCACGATCTGTCCGAGGGCGGCCTCGCACAGGCGGTGGTGGAGGCCGCGCTGGCCGGCGAAACCGGTTGCCACATCGTCCTTCCCGAGGGAACGGACCCGTTCGTGGCATTGTTCTCCGAATCCGCGGCCCGGGTGCTGGTGGCCGTTCCGCGCGATGCGGAAGGCCGGTTCATGTCGACGTGCCGTGCACACGGGCTGCCCGCCACCCGCATCGGGCTCGTCGACCAGGACTCCGACACAATCGAGGTGCAGGGCCAGTTCAGCGTCTCGCTGGCGGAACTGCGCAGAGTCTGGGAGGGCACGCTCCCGAAGCTGTTCGGATGAGCCGGTGTCGATGAGTGTCAGCGCCGATACCGCTGGGCGCCGCCAGGCCCTGCACGAATGGGCGTGGGGGCTGCTTCGACTCCGCTTCACTGGCGTCGCGTTCGGTGCGCTTTTCTTCTGCCTGTCGCTGACCCCCTCCTTGCTGCCGCGCGAATGGCCCTTCGCCGGCCTGATCGGCGGAATCAACGCCGCCATCGGGTACGGGCTCGGGGTGGCCATCGGAAAGTTGTTCCACCGCGTCGTGTTACGAGGCCGGAAGTGGTGGCCGCCGGAGAAGCGGATGCTGTGGTGGATCAAGGCGGTCACGGTGGCCGCATCGGTCACGGCGAGCGTACTGATGATCGTCCCCGCGGCCGTCTGGCAGCGCAGGCTGTCCGCTCTGATGGGTATCGACGGGCCGGACACCCTCGGCTACTACCGCACGCTGGCCGTCGCACTCGTCGTGGGCGCCGTTCTGGTAGCGGTGTCGCGGGTGATTCTGGACATCATAAAGTCGTTGGCGCGCGTGCTGATTCGGCGCTGGCGACTCAGCGACGAAGTGGCGCTGTTCATCGGGACCGCGGTCGTCGTGATTCTGCTCGTCACCCTGATCAATGGTGTGCTGTTCCGGGGGTTCCTGCTCGGTGCCAGCCGGGTGTTCCAGCCGCAGAACGCAAACACCCCGGCCCGCGTCGAGCAGCCGCATGCGCCTGAGCGATCCGGCAGCCCGGCCTCCTTCGCGCCCTGGGACACGCTTGGCTTTGAGGGTCGCAATTTCGTCGGGACCGGTCCGGACGCCACGGAACTCACTCGCATCAACGGCGTGTCCGCCAAGGAACCCATCCGGGTTTACGCCGGGCTGCAGACCGCCGACACCGACGAGGGCCGGCGCGCGGTGGTCCTCAGCGAACTGCAGCGCACGCACGCGTTCGACCGTGCGGTACTGATCATCGTGCCCACCACCGGGACGGGATGGGTGAACCCCCTTGCCGCCGCGGCGGTGGAGATGATGTACAACGGCGACACCGCCATGGTCGCGCTGCAGTATTCCTACCTGCCGAGCTGGATCTCGTTCGTCGCCGATCAACAGAAGTCGATGGATTCGGGCCGTCTGCTCATCGACGCGGTCCACCAACGATGGGCCCGGTTGCCCGCCGATCACCGGCCGAAGCTGCTGCTCTACGGCGAAAGCCTGGGCTCGCTGGCGGGCCAGGCGGCATTCGGCTTCCTGCCCGACATCTCCCGGATGGGCTTCGACGGGGTGTTGTGGGTCGGCCCGCCCAGCGCCAGTCCGCTGTGGCGCGCCTTGATCGACCGGCGCGACCCGGGCACGACCGAGGTTTCGCCGCGCTATGACAACGGTCGCACCGTGCGGTTCTCGCAGGGTGCCGATGGCGCCGAGATCGCCGCCGATACGGCGGCGCCGTGGCCCGGCACCCGCGTGCTGTTCCTGCAGCACGCGTCCGACCCGATCGTGTGGTGGTCGCCCGACCTGCTGTTCGCCCGTCCCGACTGGCTGGTCGAGCCGCCGGGGCGCGATCGCCTCGCCGCGATGAGCTGGTATCCCTTCGTGACGTTCTCCCAGGTCGGACTCGACACGTTCAAGGCGGCCGGAATGCCCGACGGTCACGGTCACAACTATGGGCAGTACGTCCTCGACGGTTGGGTGGCGGTGGCGGCCCCGCACGACTGGAAACCCCGTGACACCGAACGCATCCGAGCGGCGCTGGACGATGCTGCCCGGCCGCGGAATTAGAGACCGGGCGGTTGGGCCGTGAACCGAGGTCGGGTTGCTGCGCTGGCGCTGGCCGGCGGCCTCGTGGGCTACAGCGCTACTGCCGGTCTGTCGATTCCCGGCCGGCGTCATCCGCTGGTCCAGGCATTGACGGGTACAGCCGTGGGTTATCTCGCAGGTGCTCCGTTGGGAGTGCGAGGTGCCCGGCTGCGCTCCGGCATCCGGCTGGGCGCTCTTGGGGCGGGCGCGGTAACGACCGGGGTCGCGATTGCCATTGCGTCGCCGTTGGTCCGGGACGCGATGCGGGAGCGTGAGCAGCCGGCGCCCGGCTGGAGGTGGCTGGCGGTGGATATTCCACTGGGCACGGTGTGGCCGGAGGAGATGATGTTTCGCGCCGCGCTGGCCACGGTGGCACGCCGGGCATTCGGGCGCCGGGCCGGCCGGTTGCTGCAGGCCGTCGCCTTCGGGTTGTCGCACGTGACCGATGCGCGCGCGGTCGGCGAACCCGTTCTGGCGACAGTGGTGGTCACCGGCGCAGCGGGGTGGGCGTTCGGGTGGTTGGCCGAGCGCTCGGGCAGCGCGGCGGCTCCGATGCTGGTGCACCTGGCAGTCAACGAGGCGGGGGCCATCGCCGCGATGGCGGTGCGTCACCGCGCGCCGATTTGAGACCCTTGGGCATGGCCAGCCGCCGCGCCTCCGACCCGGACAAGACGCGCGCCGCGGTGCTGCGCGTCGCGCACTGGTTGCAGGCCGAGGACCACGGCCCCGTCGCGACGCCTGACCGTGCCGAGATCGCCGAAGCGGTGCGGCTCACCGCTCGCGCCCTTGCCGCGGCGGCACCCGGTGCGTCCGTGGAGTTGCGGATACCGCCCTTCGTGGCAGTTCAGTGCATCGCCGGGCCGAAACACACCCGCGGCACCCCGCCCAACGTCGTGGAAACCGATCCCCGGACGTGGCTGCGTCTGGCCGCGGGTCTGGTATCGGTGGCGGACGCGACTGCCGCCCATGCGGTGCACGCCTCCGGGTCGCGCGCGGGTGAGATCGCTTCGGTATTGCCCATCGTGCGCCTCTGACGTGCGCCGATAGTCTGACAGACGCCGTCGTCGGCCGACCTGGGCGACGACACGTCGCCGAACTGCCGTGCCGGGCTGTGCACCGCGGTGAGAAAACGTAGAATTGGCGGGCCACCCATCGCCCGCAGGGAGCAGCCCTATCGTGATGACTGCGTCGATCGAACTAGAACCTCCACCAGCCGAAGAATGCGGTGTCTTCGGGGTGTGGGCTCCCGGCGAAGAGGTCGCCAAACTCACCTATTACGGCCTGTACGCATTGCAGCATCGCGGCCAGGAAGCCGCGGGTATCGCGGTCGCCGACGGCTCACAAGTCCTGGTGTTCAAGGACCTGGGGCTGGTGAGCCAGGTGTTCGACGAGCAGACCCTGGCCGCCATGCCGGGTCACGTGGCGGTCGGACACTGCCGGTACTCCACCACCGGCTCCACGACCTGGGAGAACGCCCAGCCGGTATTCCGCGTCACTGCGGCAGGAACGGGCGTGGCGCTGGGCCACAACGGAAACCTGGTCAACACCACCGAGTTGGCGGCGCGCGCCCGCGACGCGGGGCTCATCGACATGCGCGGCGGCCCGGCGGCCACCACCGATTCCGACATTCTGGGCGCGCTGCTCGCACACGGTGCCGCCGATTCCACTCTGGAACAGGCCGCACTGGAACTGCTGCCCACCGTCCGCGGCGCGTTCTGCCTGACATTCCTGGACGAGAACACCCTCTATGCCGCGCGTGACCCCTACGGCGTGCGGCCGCTTTCGCTCGGCCGGCTGGACCGCGGCTGGGTGGTGGCCTCCGAGACGGCCGCCCTGGATATCGTCGGTGCCTCGTTCGTCCGCGACATCGAACCCGGCGAATTGCTGGCGATCGACGCCGACGGCGTGCGTTCGACGCGGTTCGCCAATCCCACTCCCAAGGGGTGTGTGTTCGAGTATGTCTACCTTGCGCGTCCCGATAGCACGCTGGCCGGGCGGTCCGTTCATGCGGCGCGGGTGGAAATCGGCCGCCGGCTCGCCCGGGAACGACCCATCGACGCCGACTTGGTGATCGGCGTCCCCGAGTCGGGTACGCCCGCCGCCGTCGGCTATGCCCAGGAGTCGGGGATCCCGTTCGGTCAGGGTCTGATGAAGAACGCCTACGTCGGCCGCACGTTCATCCAGCCATCGCAGACCATCCGCCAGCTGGGTATCAGGCTCAAGCTCAACCCGCTGCGCGAGATGATCCGCGGCAAGAGGCTTATCGTCGTCGACGATTCGATCGTCCGCGGCAACACCCAGCGGGCTCTCATCCGCATGCTTCGCGAGGCCGGCGCTGTCGAGGTCCATGTGCGCATCGCCTCTCCGCCGGTGAAGTGGCCGTGTTTCTACGGCATCGACTTCGCATCCCCGGCCGAGCTCATCGCCAACGCCGCCAACGTGGACGACTCGCACGGCGGGATGCTCGAGGCCGTGCGGCATGCGATCGGCGCCGACACGCTCGGTTACATCTCCCGGGACGCAATGATCAGCGCGACGGAGCAGCCGGCGTCCCGGCTGTGTTGCGCGTGCTTCGACGGCAACTACCCGATAGCCCTGCCCAGTGAAACCGCACTGGGCAAGAACGTCATCGAGCACATGCTGTCCAATGCCGCCCGGGCGGGCACCGGCGCAGTTAGCGTGGTGCAATCCGAAAACGACAACGCCTCGGCGCTACGGCGACCTTAGTCCGCTGCGTCACGACCTCTGCGGCCGTCGCGCTGCTGGTTGCGGGATGCGGTCTGGGCAGGCCGAATGATGCGGTCCGCGGTGAGTACCTGACGGTCGGGACGACCGACAAGGTCGCGACCATGGATCCGGCCGGATCGTACGACAACGGCTCGTTCCAGATCATGAACCAGGTCTATCCGTTCCTGATGAACTTCGTTCCCGGTACTGGTGAGCTCAAGCCCGACATCGCGCAGAGCTGCCGGTTCAGCGCGCCGACGGTCTACACGTGCATCCTCAAACCCGGCCTGAAGTTCGCCAACGGCAACGAGCTGACATCGGCGGACGTCAAGTTCTCGTTCGACCGAGAACGGGTGATCGACGACCCAAACGGCCCGCAGTCACTGCTGGCCAACCTCGACAGCATCGCGACACCCGATCCGCTCACGGTCGACTTCACCCTGAAACTACCGAACGACCAGACCTTCCCCCAGGTGCTGGCGACCAACGCCGGCCCGATCATCGACGATCAGGTCTTTCCCCCCGACGCACTACTCGACGACGATCAGATCGCGGCCGCGGAGCCGTTCGCCGGTCCGTTCTCGATGACGACGTACCGCAAGAACGACCTCATCGGTTTGCAGGCCAACCCCGAATACCAGGGTGTGCTGGGTAAGCCGCGGTCCGAACTGGTCGGCGTCAAGTACTACGCCAGTTCCGACAACCTCAAGATCGACATCGAGAACGGGGCCATCGACGTCGCGGGCCGCAGTCTGTCACCGACCGACATCGAAGGCCTACGGCGCAATCCGAACCTCGTCATTCACGAAGGCCCCGGTGGCGAACTGCGCTATCTGGTGTTCAACATGCACACCATGCCGGGCGCCACTCCCGAGCAGAAGTTGGCCGTGCGCAAGGCGATCGCGTCCACCGTCGATCGGCAAGCGCTGTCCCGTGATGTCTACAAAGGCACCTATTCCCCGGCGTATTCCGTTGTGCCGCAAAGTATCGAGGGAGCAACCGAGGCTTTCAAGAACGTCTACGGCGACAAGCCGAACGTCGCCAAGGCCCGTCAGTTCCTCACCGGCGCCGGTGTGCCGATACCCGTCGTGCTCAACCTGCAGTACAACCCCGACCACTACGGGGTGTCCTCGTCGGAGGAGTATGCCGCGCTGAAGAACCAGTTGGATGCCAGTGGCCTGTTCGTGGTGAACCTGCAATCCACCGAATGGGTGACCTACACCGCCGAACGCGTCAAGGATGCCTATCCGGTCTATCAGCTGGGTTGGTTCCCCGATTTCCCCGACGCCGACAACTACCTGACACCCTTCTTCATGCCGGACAACTTCATCGGCAACCATTTCGACGATCCCCGCATCGCGAGACTGATCACCGCGGAGGCAACCGAACCGGATCCGGCACGGCGGGCGGCGCTGATCGGCCAGATCCAGGAGGAACTCGCGCAGAACCACATTTCGACGCTGCCGTTGCTGACCGGAAAGCAGATCGTGGTGGCGGGCAAGGACATCGACGGGGTGCTGTTGGACAAGTCGTTCAAATTCCAGTTCACACCGCTCGCGAAGAAGGCGTGACCGTATGACCGTCGCAGTGGAAAGCGGACCGGAACGGCCGGATGTGCCCACCCGGGCCCGCCGCACCGGGCAGTCGCGCTTCGGTGCGCTGGGCCGCTACCTGGGCGTACGTGCGCTGCTGATCATCCCCACTGCCTGGTTCCTGGTCACCTTGGTGTTCTTTCTGATGCGCGGTATCGGTGACCCCATAACTGCCGCGGCGGGCGGCCGGCTCACCCCTGCTCAGATCGCCGAACGCAAGGCCGCGGCGGGATTCGACCGACCTCTGGCGGCCCAGTACTGGGAATACCTGTCGGGGCTGTTCCGCGGCAACCTCGGCACCACGCTGACCGACAAGCGTCCCATCTCCGAGATCCTGGTGGTCAATGGCGCCGCGACGCTCGAACTGGCCTTCTGGGCGCTGTTGGTGGCGCTGACTCTCGGCGTTCCGCTGGGGCTTTACGCCGCGACACACCGCGACAAGCTGTCCGACGTGGTCCTACGTCTGCTCGCGGTGTTGTTCTACGCGGCCCCGGTGTTCTTCGTCGGGATGCTGCTGAAGCTATTGTTCTCGGTCAAGCTGGGCTGGCTGCCCGCGTCGGGTCGGTCGAGCGCGTCGACGGAGATCGCATTGTCGGCGGTCCACCCGCAGACCCACATCATGGTCGTCGATGCGATCCTCTACGGCGAGCCGGCCTACGTTGTCGACGTCCTGGAGCACGCCGTTTTGCCCGCGCTCGCGCTTGGTTTGCTGACGGCCGGGGTGTTCCTGCGCCTGGTCCGTGTGAACATGTTGCAGACGCTGCGGGCCGGTTACATCGACGCGGCGCGGGCGCGCGGTCTGTCGCACGGTGTGGTGACCCGCCGCCACGCCTTCCGCAACGCGCTGGTGCCCGTCGTCACGGTGATGGGGATGCAGATCGCGTTGCTGCTCGGCGGCGCCGTGCTCACCGAGACCACATTCGAGTGGAACGGCCTGGGCCTGCAACTGGCGCACTATCTCTCGGCCCGTGACTTCGTGGCGGTGCAGGGCATCGTCACCATCATCGCGATCATCGTGGCGGTCATGAGCTTCCTCATCGACCTCGCGGTGGCGCTCATCGATCCGAGGGTGCGGTTCTAGCGATGGTGCAGCAGGCCGGGGTGGACAAGGTTCTGGCGGGGATACCCAAACGGCGCTTCGCGCCCGGGCTGGGTCTGCTGCGCTTCACCCACGGCCTGCAACGCGCCACCTTGGTCACGGGCCTCGTGCTGGTCGCGGGGTTTGCGCTGGTGGCGATCTTCGCCCCGCTTCTGGCACATTACGGCTATTCGCAGACCAGTTCGGATGGAATCGAATTCGTCCGCCAGCAAGCGCCGTCGGCACAACATTGGTTCGGCACCTCGGTGCGCGGCGAGGACGTGTACTCGCGGGTCGTCTACGGCGCCCGCACGGCACTGATGGTCATCGTGCTGTCGTTGACCGTGTCGCTGGTCGTGGGCGTGGTGCTCGGACTGGTGTCGGGTTATCTGTCGGGGTGGCTGGACCGCCTGCTGGTCCTGGTCATGGACGCGCTCTACGCGATGCCGTCGCTGCTGTTGGCGATCGTGGTTTCGGTGGTGATCGCGGCGGGGCAATCGGGGACGCTGGGCGGCATCCTGAGCGCCTCCGTGGCGATCATGGCGGTGTTCGTCCCGCAGTATTTCCGGGTGGTGCGCAATGCGACCGTCGCGATCAAAGCCGAACCGTTCGTCGACGCCGCCCGGGTCACCGGCGCGAGCACCACGCGAATCCTGTTCCGACACATCCTCGCCAACGTGACGTCGTCGCTGCCGGTGATCATCACCCTCAACGGCGCCGAGGCGATCCTGACGCTAGCCGGCCTGGGTTTCCTCGGCTTTGGCATCGAACCCACCAAAGCCGCCGAGTGGGGCTACGACCTGAACAAGGCATTGTCGGACATCTCCAACGGCATCTGGTGGACAGCGGTCTTCCCCGGCGCCGCCATCGTGACGGTGGTGCTCGGTATGACACTGGTTGGGGAAAGCCTCAACGAGGCCCTCAATCCTCTGCTGCGGACCCGGCGGGTGGAGACATGACGAGTTCGGAACCCACACGCGATGTCGCGCCGGCGCTCTCGTTTCGGCAGTTGTCGGTGACATTCGCGACCGACGCCGGCAGCGTGCGTGCGGTCGACGAGGTGACTTTCGACGTCAAGCCGGGCGAAGTGCTGGCGGTGGTCGGGGAGTCGGGGTCCGGGAAGTCGGTGTCGGCGCGCACGGCCATCGGCCTGCTCCCCGACACGGCCCGCGTAACCGGAACGGTGATGTTGGGCGATCGCGATGTCGCCGGTCTGTCGGACAGCCAGTTCACGGCGTTGCGCGGCAAGGACATCGCCATGGTTTTCCAGGAGCCCGGCGCCGCGCTGGACCCGCTGTTCACCGTCGGCTATCAAGTCAGCGAAGCTCTTCGCGCGCACAGCGCGATGGACCGCAAACAGGCCCGCAGGCGGGCCGTCGAGCTGTTGCGGATGGTCCGGCTGCCCGACCCCGAGGCGCGGTACGACTACTATCCGCACCAGCTCTCAGGAGGCCAGAAGCAACGCGTCGTCATCGCCTGCGCGATTGCGTGCGACCCCGCGGTCATCATCGCAGATGAGCCCACCACCGCGCTCGACGTCACGGTGCAGGCCGAGATACTGGAGCTGCTCCGGGATTTGCGAGACCGGCTGGGGAGCGCGATCGTGCTGATCACCCACAACATGGGGGTGGTGGCCGACCTGGCGGACCGGGTGGTGGTCATGAACGCCGGCAAGGTTGTCGAGGTCGCACCCGTGCAGCCGTTGTTCGCGCAACCGTCGGCCGCCTACACGCGAACCCTGCTCAACGCCGTCCCCCACCTTGGACAAGGGCACCCCGAACACCCGGTTCCCGACGGCGATTCCTCCGTGGTCCTCGCCGTCGACGGTCTGACGGTCGAGTTCCCCGGTCCGCTCGGCGGAACGCCGTTCAAGGCCGTCGACAACGTCAGCCTTACCATCGAGCGTGGGAAAACCCTTGGGCTGGTGGGTGAGTCGGGATCGGGCAAGTCGACCATCGGCCGTTGCGTGGCCGCGTTGCAGAAGCCGACCGCGGGCACCGTCACCATCCTCGGTCAGGACATCACCGGTCTGACCCAGCGGCAGCTTCGTTCGGTGCGACGCCGGTTCGGATTCGTCTTCCAGGACCCGGCCACATCGCTGAATCCCCGGTTGCGGGTGGGAGATTGCGTGGCGGAGCCGCTGCTGGTGCATCGCGTCATGAGCGGCCCGCAGCTGCGCGTCCGGGTCGGGGAATTGCTCGACGCGGTACGGCTTCCCAAAGACACCGCGGGGCGATACCCCCACGAGCTCTCCGGCGGACAGCGCCAGCGCGCGAACCTGGCGCGGGCGTTGGCGCTGGGACCCGACCTATTGGTGGCGGACGAACCCACGAGTGCGCTGGATGTGTCGGTACAGGCATCCGTACTGGATCTGTTCGAAGAGCTGCAGCGCGAGTGGTCGTTTGCCTGCTTGTTCGTCAGCCACGACCTCGCGGTGGTCGACCGCCTCGCCGATGACGTGGCCGTGCTGCGCGACGGTGTGCTGCAGGAGATCGGTCCGCGCGGTGTGATTCTGCGCAACCCGCAGACGGAGTACACCCAGCGGCTGGTCGCCGCCGTTCCGGTGCCGGACCCGGTCGAACAGCACCGGCGCAGGAAGGCGGCCGCCGGGCTGTTCGGCTGACGCACGGTTGGGTGCGTGGCATGGATGCCGGTGGGCAGCACGCAACGGGTAGATTGAGTCCCGATGACGGATACCGCTGACGAACACGCCATCTCCTACGCCTCCGCCGGTGTGAATATCGAAGCCGGTGACCGCGCGGTCGAACTGTTCAAGCCCCTTGCGCGCCGCGCGACCCGGCCCGAGGTCCGGGGCGGTCTCGGCGGGTTCGCGGGGTTGTTCGCGATGCGCCACGGATACCGCGAACCGCTGCTGGCGGCGTCGACCGACGGTGTGGGTACCAAGTTGGCCGTCGCGCAGGCAATGGACAAGCACGACACCGTCGGCCTCGATCTGGTCGCGATGGTGGTCGACGACTTGGTGGTGTGCGGCGCGGAACCGCTTTTCCTGCAGGACTACATCGCGGTGGGGCGCGTTGTACCGGAGCGACTTTCGGCGATCGTCGCGGGCATCGCCGAGGGCTGCGTCCGGGCGGGCTGTGCCTTGCTGGGCGGCGAGACCGCCGAGCACCCCGGTCTGATGGAACCGGACCACTACGACCTCTCGGCGACGGGCGTGGGGGTGGTCGAGGCGGACAATGTTTTGGGTCCGGACCGGGTGCGTCCCGGCGACGTCATCATCGGCATGGGTTCGTCGGGCCTGCATTCCAACGGCTACTCGCTGGCGCGCAAGGTGCTGTTGGAGATCGACCGCATGAACCTCTGGGGTCACGTCGAAGAGTTCGGTCGCACCCTCGGCGAGGAGCTGCTCGAGCCGACCCGGATCTACGCCAAGGACTGCCTGGCCCTGGCCGCCGAGACACAGGTGCGATCGTTCTGCCACGTCACCGGCGGCGGACTGGCCGGCAACCTGGCGCGTGTCATTCCACCGGGCCTGACCGCGGAACTGGACCGTGGCACCTGGACACCCGCCCCGGTTTTCGGCGTGATATCTCAGCGCGGTCGGATCGAACGCGCCGAAATGGAGAAGACGTTCAACATGGGGGTCGGAATGGTGGCGGTGGTCGCGCCGGAGGACACCGATCGGGCACTGGCGATCCTCACGGCCCGGCACCTGAACTGCTGGACGCTGGGGACGGTTAACAAGGCCCACAAGGGTGCGCCCCGGGCGAACATGATCGGGCGCCATCCCAGGTTCTGACGAACCTTGCCGATGCAGTCCCGGCTAGCGACGCCAGGTATCGCCCTCGGTCCAGGCGTCGTCGTCGAGGTCGTCTTCGAACGGATCGGAATCGCTGGCTGATGTCCCTGCCAGCTCGCGCTGAAGCCGCTGAAAGTCGGTCTGCGGAGAGCTGTACTTCAACTCTCGAGCAACCTTTGTCTGCTTCGCCTTAGCCCGGCCGCGGCCCATGGGGGAACCCCCTCGCGCAATAACGGAGCGGCCCAACGAGCAGGCGGCTCCGATCTGAGTGTGTCTATTGTCCTGTGCACACTCTACCGTGCCCCGCCGTTCTGTGCTGGTAGGTCCCCCGGCTGGGCACGTCGAGGAAGCTCAGCGTGCGGTGCCGCGCAGCCGGCCGAGGGCAATCCGTCCCGGACCGGCGACATCGGCGGGTGGCAACGTTTCGGCGTCGATAACCGCGCTCACCCGGTTGGTGCCACCGGTGCACAGAGGGGTTTCGGCGGGCAGCCCACGTTTGAGCAGTGCGAGCGCGATCGGGCCGAGGTCGACATGGTCGACGACGGTGCCTATGCGGCCGACCGGGCGCTCGCCGGCGAGCACCGGGTCGGCGGTGGCCGGACGGTCGACGGAGCCGTCGAGATGCAGCAGAGTCAGCATCCGGGGAGGCCGGCCCAGATTGTGCACCCGCGCGACGGTCTCCTGGCCGCGGTAGCAGCCCTTGTCCAGATGCACCGCGGTGCCGATCCAGCCGACCTCATGCGGAATGGTGCGCTCGTCGGTGTCCACCCCGAGGCGGGGCCGCAACGCCGCGACCCGGTGCGCTTCGTAGGCCCACACACCGGCGGGGCGTATCCCGGCGGCGGACAGTCGCCGGCGCCAGGCTTCCGACTCGCCGTGGGGAACGAGCATGTCGAGCTCGACGATGCCGTCGGCGGCGGTGGGCATGCGGCGGACGAAACCACCGCGGGCCAGTGCAACGGCAGTCATCTCGGCGGGCAGTCCCGGCACACCGAGTGCCGCGGCCACCGCTGGGTCGGCGAGGCCCGGACCGATCAGGGAAAGCACCGCGATGTCGGCCAGAGCGGGCGTCACCTGCGCCCAGAACACCATTTTCTGCAGGTACTCCCGCAGCGGCCCACCACGCCACGGCTCGGTGTCGAGGTAAGTTGTCCCACCCAGTTCGGTCTGTATCCAGTGGTCCTCGACTCGCCCCTGGCCGTCGAGGCTCAGGTTCTGGGTGCTGGTCCCGTCGGGCAGGTCGGCCACGTGCTGCGTGGAGACGCTGTGCAGCCAGGTCTGCCGGTCGGGGCCGGTGAGGGTGAGCACGGCGCGATGGGAGCGGTCGACGACAACCGCTTCGGTGGCCGCGGCGCGCTGCTCGCCGAGCGGATCGCCGTAATGCCAAACAGCGCCGGCATCAGGTCCGGGATCGGACGCGGGTACGGCTGTCACGGTTTCACTCTACGTTCGGCCGCGTCGCCTCACTACGCTCTTCTGCCATGGTGGTACTCGTCACGCTGGACGGACGTTCTCCCGATGCCGACGCGCCGTTGCTGCACGCCGATGACCTGGCAGCGGTCCGAGGCGACGGCGTGTTCGAGACGCTGCTGGTCCGCGACGGTGCCGCCTGCCTGGTCGATGCCCACCTGAATCGATTGACACACTCGGCCCGGACGCTGGACCTTCCTGATCCCGACCTGCCTGCCTGGCGTCGTGCCATCGCGTTCGCCGCCGCGAAGTGGGCCGCGACGACAGCGGACGAGGCCGCCCTGCGCCTGGTCTACAGCCGCGGGCGAGAGAGCGGATCGGTGCCGACTGCCTATGTCACCGTCTCGGCGCTGGCCGCCCGGGTGGCCCTGGCCCGCCGGGATGGGGTGGCCGCCGTGACGCTGGATCGCGGACTGGCTGCGACCGGAACCGACGGGATGCCGTGGTTGTTGGCGGGTGCCAAGACGTTGTCTTATGCGGTGAACATGGCGGCCCTGCGGTATGCGGCCCGCGCGGGCGCAGACGACGTCGTGTTCGCCAGTTCCGACGGCTACATACTGGAGGGCCCGCGTTCGACAGTCGTCATCGCGGCCGAAAGCCCCGATTCCCGGGGCGGTCTGTGCCTGCTCACACCGCCGCCGTGGTATCCCATCTTGCGCGGGACGACGCAGCGGGCGCTCTTCGAGGTCGCCCGCGGCAAGGGTTACGACTGCGACTACCGCGCCCTGCGGCCCGCGGATCTTTTTTCGGCTCAAGGGGTTTGGCTGATCTCGGCGATCACGCTCAGCGCCCGGGTGCACGCCCTCGACGGCCGGTTGCTGCGACCCGCGCCGATTGCCGACGAGTTCGCGGCGTTGGTGGATGCGGCGGTGGTCGGCGACCGTTGACCCCGGCGCCGCCGGTGTGCGTATCGAGCGGTGGCAGCGCCAAATTAAATCATTACCAACCGTTTCCGGGTCAGTGGTAGCTTCGTTCGTACACGGGGAAGGAGGTGGTCCGGCAAATTGATTGGCATATGGACATGTGAGGTGGCCGCACGCTAGCAGCACCAGGCAAGGAATCACCTGCGAGCGCTGGCGAATTCCACGCGGCCACCCGGCCCCCGAGCCCCCGGATCGTCCGTCCAGGAACTACGGCTCGGGGGCCGCTCCATGTTCAGGGCCCTGCCAGGACCGGGGTGCGCCCCCGCGATTCTTTCCATTCAGCCGACGAACCGGGACAGCCTCGCCGAAAGGTGCGGGATCAGCCCGCCGTCGGCGTCCACGCGTTCTTCGACGTAGGCCAGGTCACCGCCCTCGACAATGCCGTAGAGCCTTTTGGCCCCGCCGACGAGAACCCCGGACTTGCTGCGTGCGAGAGCGTCGGTGACCAGTTCCCACGACGACTGACTCAGCGGACGGCCGTAGAACAATTCGACGTATCCAGCCGAGTGCGCCAGGAGTAGTTCGATCGCCTGTGATTCGGCGGGGTCGGCGGGGTCGTCGATGAAACGCCAGAAGCCGGTTTCCCTCAGATCGTTGGCCTTGTATTCGCCGGCTTGGTCGAGGCGCCACGAGCGGGCCTCCCAGTTGAGGTAGTCACCCCCGTCGTGTGAAACGACGATCTGCTGGCCGAACCGGTAATCGCCGTGGGCCCCCCGGCCTTCGCCTTCGCCACGCCACACGCCTACCAGGGGAAGCAGCGCCAGCAGCGCATCGTGCAGATTGGCACCCTCACGAAGGTTGGCGGTGTCTGACGGCAGCGGCAGGTCGCCGAAGACGGGAATGTTGCGGGAAGCGGTTTCTCTCGCGCGAGCCGCGGCGGCTGCGACGGCACGATCGCCGGAGGCCTGGACTGGCACGCCGCCCGCAGGCGCCCGATCGGTGTCGCCGGTCACGACTCGTCGATGATCAGCCGATAGAGCGCGTACAGGGTGAACCAGGCAATCGCGGCGACTGCCGTGACGAGCAGGATCTCGAAGAGCAGTACCACGGCATGGAGTCTAGTTCGTGACTGTCGGGTCGGTCGAGGGCGACGCCCCCTCAGGCGACTTTGATGTCGACTTCGTGGATCCCGGCGCCCGTGGGTGCTACGACGGCGTCACCGTTGCCGAATTTCGACAGCGCGCGCACCCGCCAGGTGCCCGGTGCGGCGAAGAACCGGAAGTCGCCGGTGGCCGATGCGACGACCTCGGCGGTGAACTCGTCGGAGGAGTCCAGCAGGCGAACGAACGCGCCGCCCACCGCCTGGCCGGAACCGTCGATGACGCGGCCGGTGATCACCGTCTCCTTTTCCAGGTCGACACTGGCGGGCAACGTCAGGCCTTGTTTCGGCGCAGAGCACATAGTCAACTTCCCAACTCGATCGGGGCCCCCACCAGGGAGCCGTATTCCGTCCAACTTCCGTCGTAGTTCTTGACGTTGCGGTGGCCGAGCAGTTCCTGCAACACGAACCAAGTGTGCGAAGAACGCTCGCCGATCCGGCAGTAGGCGATCGTTTCCTTCTCGCCGTCGAGGCCCGCCGCGGCGTAGAGCTTGGCGAGGTCAGTGTCCGACTTGAACGTGCCGTCCTCATTGGCGGCCTTACTCCACGGGACGTTGATGGCGCCGGGGATGTGCCCGGGTCGCTGGCTCTGTTCTTGCGGAAGGTGTGCGGGGGCGAGAATCTTGCCGGAGAACTCGTCGGGGGAACGGACGTCGACGAGGTTCTTGGCGCCGATCGCCGCGATGACCTCGTCGCGGAACGCGCGGATGCTGTTGTCGGGATCCTTGGCCGTGTAGCTGGTCTGTGGCCGCTCGACCTTTTCGGTGCAGAGCGGACGACCGTCGAGTTCCCACTTCTTGCGGCCGCCGTCGAGAAGCTTGACGTCTTGATGCCCGTAGAGCTTGAAGTACCAGTAGGCGTAAGCCGCAAACCAGTTGTTGTTGCCGCCGTAGAGAATCACGGTGTCGTCGTTGCCGATACCCCGCTCGGAAAGCAACTTCGAGAACTGTTGAGCGTCGACGAAGTCACGCTTGACCGGATCCTGCAGATCGTCCTTCCAGTCGAGCTTGACCGCGCCGGAGATGTGCCCCGTGTCGTATGCACTGGTGTCTTCGTCGACCTCGACGAAGACGGTGCCCGGCGCGTCGAGATTGCTCTCCGCCCAGTCGGTGGAGACCAGGACATCGGAGCGAGCCATACAGAGGTTCCTTTCGGTTCAGGTCGTGGCTGGTAGTGCGCGCCGTATGCGGGCGACGAACGGATAGATCTGGCAGCCCAGGCAAATGCCGAAAGCCGCGTTGAGGAAGGCGGCGAACAGTGCGAACGCCGTCGCGACGATGCCGACCGGTGACGAACCGAGCGCGAAGCCCGCCGTTGCGGCGGTGGCGAAGACGAATCCCACCGCTTGGGCGAACCGCAGCGGAGTGACGGGCTCCCGCTCCGTGACGGGGCCGATCCGGGGAGCGATGAATCTCGCGAACACCCGGCCGTACGGATGCCGTCGCGGTCCGAGAAGCGCGCCGATGGCGAATACCGCGGTCTGCATGCCGAGGATCGCCACCGCCGCCGGAACGCTGACGGTTGCCGCGAGGAGAGCCGCGATCAGGACGGCCGAGGAGACCCAGGCGCCGAACCGAGGACCCCGGACGTCGACGACGTCGACGGTATCGGTGCCCGGGTGGGTGTTGGCTGACATCGAAATGCTCCTGTTTTGCTGACCAATCGGGTGGGTGAGCACGCCTCGGTACTGCTCAGAGAGCGGCGCGGAAGGTCTGCGCTGCTACTCAGCAGATACAGCAACAACAGCAACAACCCGCGGTGCGGCACAGATCGACTGCGCGGCGCTTGGTGAGCAGACGCTCGGGGCGGGTCGACACGTCGGACAGCTTACCCAATGTGACCCCCGTCAGGCCAATAGCGGTTCGACGGCTGCCCGCAGGTCAGCGACGGTCGGGACGCCGCTCGCGCGATATCTCGGGTGGCCTGCGCTGTCGAAGACGATCGTGGTCGGCAGGGAAAGCACCGACAGGCGCCGGGCGGCTTCAGGGTTGGCGTCCATGTCCACCTCGACATGGGCGACCCGGGGCAGGTCGGCGCAAACCTGGTCAACCACCCTTCGCACCGCGGCGCACGGACCGCACCATGGCGCGCTGAAGTGCACAATCGTCGGTTCGGTGCTGGACAAACCCAGGCCGAGGTCGCTGGTGTCTACGTTGGCCGCCTCGTCGGCCGCGCGCAGCATGCCCTGTCGCAACATCACCAGCCGGCCGACGATGAGTCCCAGACCGATCACCGCGATCAGCACCGCGATCACCGCACCCAACGACGGGCTCATGATTGTTTGAACCCGTCCAGGGTGATGGTTAATTCCTCGGCGATTCCTTCGACGATGACATCCGAACCGCGGGCGCCCTGGCTGGTGGGTGCGATCCCGAACGGCAGTATCTGGTCGGGCAGGGTGGATTGGAATGCGTCGAGCACGTCGGCCCTCCTATCGTCCGGCACGGCCTGGTCCGCGGTTCCGGGTCCGGTCACTACGTCGGTGGGTGTGAACACCAGTGTGGACTTGTCAGGGCCGACGAGGGTCAGATCAACCGAGACGCTGACCCGCTTGTCGAAGTGAGCCGCCGTCGGAGTCCCGGTGAATACCAGGCCGTGGCTGTCGGAGATGCCGGATTCGGTGGTGCCGCCGGTGGCATCGTTGGTCTCCCGCGACGGGGCTTCGACGATCAGGTCCTTGACGCCGATGAATCGGCCCAGGTGCGCCGAATCGATGATGATGCGGCTCTCGAGTTTGCCCACCCGCAGTTTTGCGTCCGGCCCGATCAGCCACGATGACTCGCTGAGGTCGATCGCGTGCATGGTCGCCTCTAGCGATGCTTTTCCGACCATCGGGTGCTCGACGTCGTTGGCTTTGATCTCGAGTTCGTCGTAGCGCCCGCGCATTGCCTGCGGAATGAACGGGAATCCGAGGATCACGGCCGTGGGGTCCCAGCTCAGGTGGGCCGCCGTTCGTACGGAGCGGGCCAGCCGATATTCGGCGAAGATCGCGGCCCCGAAGTCGACCCCGGCGGCCGCTACGGCGAGCGCGGTGATGGTCGCGCCCAGACCGAGAAGTACCTTTCGCACGTCGACATTGTCGCCTAGCCCGCGCCGAGTCATCGCTGGACCGCCCATACAGCCCTCGACAGGGCTGATTCGCCGGTTGCGCGATATCGTGGACGAGATGTCGGTCGTAACGGCGATGTGTCGGCCATGAATCGATGAGACGATCATTCCGGTCGCTGGAGGGCCTCGTTGGATCTGTTATTACTCACCGTCGACCCCAACACGGAGTCGGTCCTGCCGTCGCTGTCACTTCTTTCGCACACGGTGCGGACGGCGCCGACCGAAGTCTCCTCCCTTCTTGAGGCGGGCAACGCGGATGTGGCGATCGTCGACGCCCGCACCGACCTGGCGGTCGCCCGCGGCCTGTGTCGGCTGCTCGGCACGACCGGCGCCGCGGTGCCGGTCGTGGCAGTGGTCAATGAGGGCGGATTGGTCGCCGTCAACGTGGAGTGGGGGCTCGATGAGATCCTGCTGCCCGGCACCGGCCCGGCAGAAATCGATGCGCGGCTGCGTCTGCTGATGGGAAGGCGCGGCATGTCCGCGGGGCAGGAGAACGCCGGGAAGGTCAGTCTGGGGGAGTTGGTGATCGACGAAGGCACCTACACCGCCCGACTGCGCGGTCGCCCGCTGGACTTGACGTACAAGGAGTTCGAGCTTTTGAAGTACCTCGCGCAGCACGCGGGCCGGGTTTTCACCCGGGCTCAGTTGCTGCAGGAGGTCTGGGGATACGACTTCTTCGGCGGCACCCGGACGGTGGATGTTCATGTGCGCCGACTACGCGCCAAGCTGGGGACCGAATACGAGTCGCTGATCGGTACGGTCCGCAACGTCGGATACAAAGCGGTCCGCCCGTCGCGCGGGCGGTTGTCATCGGGAGCGGATGTCGAGGACGACGCCGGCGACGGCGCTGGCTATGACGGCGCCGAGGCTATCCCCGATGCCCTGGCCGACCCACTGCGCAGGCCGTGAGCGCAATTGTCACGACGTCGGCGCTGACCGGCGGACAGCAACGCGAAGTTGTCGAGTTGAGCAGTGAGGCAACGCAATTCGATGGCGTTGCACCGCTCGGCGAGCACGTCCTGCTCGAATTGGGGCAGCAGCGGACCCAACATCTGCTCGCTGTCGACGATGCCGGGCAGCTGGCCGGCTATTTGAATCTGGGGCCCGAGATGTCCGAACTTGTGGTGCGCCCGAAGCTCCGCAGACGGGGCACGGGTGGCGCGCTGATCCGCGCCGCCCTGGACAGGACGGGTGGACGCGGACAGTTCTGGGCACACGGCACGTTGGTAGCGGCGCGGGCGACCGCGGCTGCCTTCGGCATGTTCGCCGTGCGTGAACTGATCCAGATGCGACGTTCGCTTCGTGATGTGCCCGAGGCCGGCATCGGTGAAGGGGTGCACATCCGCACCTATGCGGGCCCTGAAGACGATCCTGAACTACTGCGGGTCAACAATGCCGCGTTCGCGTGGCACCCCGAGCAGGGCGGCTGGACCCAGGACGACATCGATCAGCGACGCCGGCAACCGTGGTTCGATCCCGGCGGCGTCTTCCTTGCCGTGACCGACGACGGGCGGCTGCTGGGTTTCCACTGGACGAAGGTGCATGGCGACGCCGACGAGGGCCTCGGCGAGGTGTACATCCTGGGTGTCGATCCGGCGGCGCAGGGGCGCGGTCTGGGGCGCACGCTGACCGCGGTGGGGATGCGCGCTCTGGCGCAGCGGCTGGCCGGCGCCCCCGACCCCGTGGTCATGCTCTACGTCGAGTCGGACAATCGCGCTGCCATTCGCACCTACGAAGCGCTGGGGTTTTCTGTGCACGGTGTCGACACCGCGTTCGCGGTGCGCCACATGCCGCGGGATTGACGACCGCGGGCAGCGCTAACCCGAAGTTGCGACGGGTTTTGCCTTGGTTTTGATGGCTGAGCTGCGATGGTAGCA
>CAZEHT010000010.1:28612-52398 GCA_964511995.1 uncultured Mycobacterium sp. | reverse complement strand
TCGATTCGAACGGGTAGGCGATGCTGTCGGCGACCGTCATCGCGTGATAGCCGGCGTCTTCGGCAGCCCGGGCCAGCGGCTGGTAGAACGACGGATCGGTCATGGATTCGGCGTAGGTGAACCGCATGCGCGCGATGCTATGCCACGACTAATCGGAGGCCGGCGCGGCGACAGCGACGCCACCCCATACGGCTTGGGCGCCGCTGTCGCCGATGCGGATCACCGCGACGATGGTCGCCGCGCATGCGGCGATCACCACGGCAGCGATGACCGTCCGGGTAACCGTGCTCACCGGCCGGAGGTGGATGAACACCAACAGAATCGCCGCCAGGAGCAACGCCAGCGCGAAGTACAGCATGGTCTCACCCCGTTCGGCGTGGATGGCCAGCGCGGGGGACGAGCCGATGCGGGCCTGCAGCCACTCGCCGGCTTCAACGGTCAACGGTGTGAGGGTCGTTGTCACGAGCGCCAGCACGAGCACGAGCCAGACGAGTCGTTGGCGCACGGCGGGCAGGATCGCGCACGCAATGGCGAGCATCGCCGTCAGCGGAGCCAGGACGACGACGAAGTGCACCAGCAGGACGTGGGCCGGAAGTCCGTTGAACGTGGACATGTGTGGACCGTAGCAGAGGCGTCGACGATCAGGCGGTGGTCGGAAAGGGCGGCTCCCCGATGCCGGCCACGGTGTGGCCACCCCACGGTGTCCTCTCCGCGAGGCGCCCCGGCGCATCGCGGCCGTCGATCGAAACCACCACCGCCCGTTGGCCTTTGATGGCGTCCATCGGAAGGTCGCCGGTGAGGGTTCCGCGCCAGTGGTAGTGGCCGTCGATCGCGTTGAGATGCCCGGTCAGCCGGGCGTGTACGTCGAATTGCCGGCCGGCCAGGCGAACCAGCACGGGGCCCTCGTAGAGATCGTCGTCGGGCGGGGCCGCTCCGGTCAGGTAGAAGCGTCCCGCGACGCGACGCGAAGTCCAGCGCCGAATCGTGATGCGCGACTTCGCTTCCATGCGGGTGCAGCCGGAGCGCTCAAGCACGGCGAGGCACCGTTCGACGTAGCGGACCTGCAGTCCCACGTCGGGGCCGGGGGTCCGGAAATAGTTCGGGTGGCCATGCACCGCGACCGCCTTGTCACGCGACGGCCGTGCGTCGATGACCGCACGGGCCGCGGCGGATCTGCCCTGGGCGTCGGTCACCGTCCAGGTTTCGGTGGCCGCATCGAAACGCGCGGTATCGCCGGGGTCTCGGATAACGATGACGCTCACAGGAATCCGGCCCTTCGCCACATCCTTCGGCTCAGCCGGCCCATCAGGCCGACCTCTTCGAAGAAACCGCCCAGCGGCTCGAACGACTTGACGCACATCGCCCGGAAGTGCGGGTTGGCACGAGCCACCCGGCGCATCTCCTCGCCGTCCAGGCCGGCCCGGTAGTACTGGATCGGCGCGGTGAACATGAACCGGTAGAACGGCCCGCCGATCCCGTGCACGTTGGCCAGTACGACCCTGCGGTACCAGGGCATCGACGGCAGGCGCCTGCGCAGGCCGTCGCGTGCGAACCGGATGTGGCGGGCTTCCTCGCTGACGTGTATCCGCATCAGCCGCTGCACGATCGGCTGCAGTTCGGGGTCGTCCATGATCTGCCTCTGCAACGCGTCGAAGATCTCCTCGCCGATCAGGGCGGCCCCCCACAGCGTGGAGCCCCGGAACGCGAAGGGCAGCGCGTTGATGATCATGCGTTGATACAGCTTGGGCCGCACCGGGATACCGCCGATGCGATCGATGGTCTTGCCGAACATGACCATGTGCCGGGTTTCGTCGCCGAGTTCGGTCAGCGCGTAGTGGGTGGCGCTGGCGGTGGGGTTCTTGTGCATGAGGTCACGCAACAGCGCCTGGTTGAGGATGTTCTCGAACCAGATACCGGCGGAAAGGATGTTCACCAGTTCGTGGCGGGACAGTTCGATCTGCTGCTCGCGCGTCATCGCGGTCCACTGGGGTGTGCCGAACAGCGTCACGACCGTCGGGGGCAGGAAGAACTTGTCAGGCTCCAGCGGCGCATCCCAGTCGATGTCGACCGCGGGTGCGTAAGACCTCTTGACCGAGCCTTTCAACAGGCGGTCGGAGAATTCCTCGCGGGTGGGCACCCTGGCGGGCGCGCTGGCTGCAGAGACCATGTTCACAAGGTAGAAACGGCCAGATGTTTAGTCAATACCTCAGGTACCGGATACCTCAAGAACCGGATAATAAGAACCGGCTACCCTTCGGCTGTGCGCATGATCCACGTCATCGGTATCGGCGCCGGCGACCCCGCCTACGTCACCGCCCAGGCCGTCGCCGCGCTCAACGACACGCAAGTGTTCTTCGCGATGGACAAACGGGCACAGACCCGCGATCTGGTCGCGCTGCGGCGGGCCGTCTGCGAGCGGTTCATCGCCGAACCCGGCTATCGATTCGTCGAACTGGCCGACCCGCCCCGTGCCAGGGACGGCGACTACCGGCACGCGGTCGCCGACTGGCACCGGCAGCGGGCGGAGGTCTGGGCCGCGGCGATCCAAGCCGAACTCGGGCCCGACGGCGTTGGCGCGTTCCTGGCGTGGGGGGATCCCTCGCTCTACGACAGCACCCTGCGGATCCTCGAGCTGGTGCGCGACCACGTCGAGATCGACTACGACGTGATACCCGGCATCACCGCGGTACAGGCTCTTACCGCCCGTCACCGGATTCCGCTCAACGAGGTCGGGGAGCCCGTGCTGATCACAACCGGGCGCCGGCTGCGGGCCGGCGGGCTGACGGGCGCGGCGGTGGTCATGCTGGACGCCGACTGCGTGTTCACCACGTGCGCGCCGTCGACCCGCATCTGGTGGGGCGCCTACCTGGGCACCCCTGATGAGCTGCTGGTGGCGGGAACGATCGGTGATGTGGGTCAGCGGATAGTCGAACTGCGCGCCGAGGCCCGCGCGCGCCACGGCTGGATCATGGACACCTACCTGCTGCGGCCCGACCCGCTCAGCCCGTCCGCTGCCTGAGGTCCCCAACCAGGTAGCGCTGCAGAGTCGGCGCCACCGCATCGGCGAGTTCTTCGGGCTTCATCGAGCGAATCGGCTCGGCCCGTGCCACGTAGCGCACCACGCCGATGCCGACCAGTTGCGTTGCACACAAACCCGCGCGCACGGTTATCTCATCCGCCCCGAGGGCTTTGACTATCGGACCGAACACCGGTCCGATGAGGTGCTCGTAGACGATGTCGACGGTCTTGGCCATACCCGTCGCCGAGATCGCACTTGCCGCGAACGGCCCGCCGTCGGCGATATCCCACGTGGTGATGAGGGTCTGCAGAGTACGCCTGCCCGTCGTGTCGATGCTGCCCTTCACGATGCGCTCGATGAACTCCGTAGTGTTGAACGGCAGCCGGAGCAACAACGCGACCCTGTCGAAGTGGCTGCTACCGGATTGCTCTCTGCGACTCACGCCTCAAGCCTTGTCTGTGCAGGCGGCCTAGACAAGTCGGACACGCCGCATGAAACTGGGCGTTGTGCCCGAGCTGCCGGAAATCGAAGCGTTGGCCGACCACCTGCGCAGGCACGCCGTGGGACAGCGGGTGGCGCGCGTGGACGTATCGGCGCTGTCGGTGCTCAAGACGTTCGATCCTCCGTTGACCGCCTTGCACGGGAGGACGATTACCGGTGCTTCCCGTTGGGGTAAATACCTTGGCCTCGACATCGAGAACCTGCACCTGATTACGCACCTGTCGCGCGCGGGTTGGCTGCGCTGGTCGGAGAGCCTGAACCCGGCACCGCTGCGGCCCGGGAAGGGGCCGATCGCCCTGCGGGTGCACCTCGGTGACGGCGGTAAACCTGCGGGCTTCGGATTCGACCTGACTGAAGCGGGCACCCAGAAGCGGCTCGCGGTGTGGCTGGTCGACGACCCCGCCGCCGTCCCCGGCATTGCGGCGCTCGGACCCGATGCGCTCGCGCTGGATCGGCGGCAGCTCAGGGGCGTGCTCCAAAGCCACACCGGGCGGATCAAGACGGCGATCACCGATCAGAAGGTGATCGCGGGCATCGGCAACGCCTATAGCGACGAGATCCTCCACGTCGCCAAGCTGTCGCCGTTCGCCACTGCCGGCAAGCTCGATGACGAGCAGCTCGCGGCACTCCACGACGCGATCGTCGGTGTGCTGACCGACGCCGTGAACCGTTCGGTCGGGCAGCGGGCGGCGACCCTCAAGGGCGAGAAGCGATCCGGGCTGCGTGTCCATGCTCGTACCGGGCTGCCGTGCCCGGTGTGCGGCGACACCGTGCGTGAGGTGTCCTTCGCCGAAAAGTCGTTCCAGTACTGTCCGACGTGCCAGACCGGGGGCAAGGTGCTCGCCGACCGGCGGTTGTCGAGATTGCTCAAGTAGATACACTGCCCCGATGGGGGGAATTCGGAACAAGATCTTGATCACCGGCGCGAGTTCGGGCCTCGGAGCAGGCACGCGCGTTCGCCGCCAAAGGACGTGACCTCGCGCTGTGCGCGCGCCGCACCGACCGGCTCGACGAATTGAAGGCCGAGCTCACCGCACGCCATCCGGGCATCAACGTCGCCGTGGCGACGCTCGACGTCAACGACCACGATCAGGTGCCCGTGGTATTCGCCATGCTTTCCGATGAGCTGGGAGGCATCGACCGGGTGATCGTCAACGCCGGCATCGGCAAGGTCGCCCCGCTGGGATCGGGCAAGGTGTGGGACAACAAGGCCACCATTGAGACCAATCTGGTCGCCGCACTGGTGCAGATGGAGACCGCGCTGGCGATGTTCAAGAAGGCCGGATCCGGGCACCTGGTCCTGGTGTCGTCTGTGTTCGCTCACACGAGCGTGCAAGGTGTCAGGGCGGCCTATGCCGCAAGCAAGGCCGGGCTTTCGTCACTGGGTCACGCGCTGCGCGCGGAGTATGCCAAAGGTCTGATCAGCGTCACGGTGCTCGAGCCCGGATACATCGAGTCGGAGATGACAACCGGGGTGGTGAGAAAGCGTTTGATGGTGGACACCGAGAGCGGTGTAAGTGCGGTGGTCGACGCCATCGAGCAGGAGCGTGGCCGTGCCGTGGTCCCGGCGTGGCCGTGGACGGCAGTGGTGGCTTTGATGGAGCTGACTCCGGTGCGGCTTACCCGGCTTTTCTCGTGAGAGCGGTTTAGCGCCTCAACCGACGTGGTAGCCCGGTCACATGATGGCACAACGTTGCAAACTGACAATGGCACTGTTCGCCGGCGCGGCCGCGGCGACGCTCGGCTTCGCGCCCGTGGCCTTGGCGGATCCGCCGCCGCCACCGCCGTGCTTCAACGCCGACGGCAGCCCGTGCGGGACGCTTGGCACCGCCGGACCCGGGGGCGCCAGCGGCGCGATTCCCTTCGGCCCGACCGGTTCTGCGGGCCCCGGCGGAGCCAGCGGTTCGATCCCGTTCGGTCCCGAGGGCTCGGCGGGGCCGGGCGGCGCCACCGGCGGCATCCCCAACGGTCCTGAGGGAACTGCGGGTCCGGGCGGCGCGTCGGGAAGTGTCCCGTTCGGGCCGGGCGGTTCGGCAGGCCCGGGCGGCGCATCTGGGTGCATTCCCAACGTGGGCTGCCTGTCGGTCCCCGGGATGTGACGGCCTAGCCGGCGCGGCCGCGCTCGGTGCGGTAGCGGCGCACCAGCGCGTCGGTGGAGGTGTCGGACTGGACGGACGGCGAGGCGTCACCGGTGAGCACCGGTAGCAGGGCCTTGGCCTGTGTCTTGCCCAGTTCGACCCCCCACTGGTCGAAGGAGTCGATGCCCCAGATCACGCCCTCGGTGAACACCTGATGCTCGTAAAGAGCGATCAGCTGTCCGACCACCGAGGGTGTGAGCCGCGTGGCAAGGATGGACGTCGTCGGCCGGTTGCCGGGCATGACCTTGTGTGCGACAGCGTTGTGCGGGGTGCCCTCCGCGGCGATCTCCTCGGCGGTCCTGCCGAACGCCAGCACTTGGGTCTGGGCGAAGAAGTTGCTCATCAGCAGGTCGTGCATGCTGCCGCTGCCGTCCGCGGTGGGCAGGTCGTCGACGGGCTGGCTGAACCCGATGAAGTCTGCGGGCACCAACCGGGTGCCCTGGTGAAGCAGCTGGTAAAACGCGTGCTGGCCGTTCGTGCCCGGCTCGCCCCAGAAGATCTCGCCGGTGTCGGTGTCGACCGGGCTGCCGTCCGCGCGCACCGACTTGCCGTTGGATTCCATCGTCAACTGCTGAAGGTACGCGGCGAACCGGGACAGGTCGTTGGCGTACGGCAGAACGGCGCGTGACTGCGCGCCGAAGAAGTTCGAGTACCACAGCCCGATAAGACCCAGCAAAGCCGGCGCGTTCTCGCTCAGCGGCGCGGTTTGGAAATGCTCGTCGACGAGGTGAAACCCGGACAGGAAGTCGGCGAACGCCTCGCGTCCGATCACCGCCATGACCGACAACCCGATCGCGGAGTCGACGGAGTACCGCCCCCCGACCCAGTCCCAGAAACCGAACATGTTGTTGGTGTCGATGCCGAAGCTGTCCACCAGCCGCTTGTTCGTCGACACGGCGACGAAATGCTTCGAGACCGCCGCGTCGCCGAGGGCATCGGTCAGCCAGCGCCTCGCCGCCGTCGCGTTGGTCAGCGTCTCCAGCGTCGAGAACGTCTTGGACGCGACGACGAACAGCGTGGTGGCGGGGTCGAGGCCGGCCACCTTGGCGACCAGGTCAGCGGGGTCGACGTTGGACACGAACCGCGCCGAGATGCCCGCGTCGGCGTAGTGGCGCAGCGCGTCGTAGACCATCACCGGCCCCAGATCGGATCCGCCGATGCCGATGTTGACCACGGTCTTGATGCGTTCGCCCGTCGCCCCCTTCCACTCTCCGGAGCGGAGCTTGTCGGTGAAGTCGCCCATTGCGTCGAGCACCGAATGCACATCGGCAACCACGTCCTGACCATCGACGGTCAGCGCCGCGTGGCGCGGGAGCCGCAGCGCGGTATGCAGGACGGCGCGGTCCTCGGAGGTGTTGATGTGCACACCGGCGAACATCTTGGCGCGGGATTGCTCCAGCCCGGCCGCTTCGGCCAGGGCGATCAGCAGGCCGATCGTCTCGCGGGTGATGCGGTGCTTGCTGTAGTCGATGTAGAGATCGCCGACCGTGAGGGCCAGCTCTCGCCCGCGTTCGGGGTCTTCGGCGAAGAATTCGCGCAGATGCTTGTCGCCGACCTCTTCGTAATGGCGTGACAGCGCGGTCCAGGCGGGCGAGGTGGAAATCATTATCGTGACCCTAGTGCGGCGTCCACGGCGAAGGTGTAGATGATGGAAAGTATGCACGCCCTGGACATCAAAACGTTGCTCTCGTCGGTTCCCACCGGCCTCTGGATCGGGGGTGAGGAGCGGCCCGGATCGTCGACGTTCGACGTGCTCAACCCGGCAACCGACGAGGTTCTGGTCGGCGTGGCCGACGCGACCGCCCGCGACGGTATCGCGGCTCTGGACGCCGCCGGCGCCGTTTCGGCCGAGTGGGCGGCCACCCCCGCGCGGGAACGCGGCGAGATCCTGCGTTCGGTGTTCGACACCATCACCGCTCACACCGACGACATCGCCGCGCTGATGACGCTGGAGATGGGCAAGGTGCTCGCCGAAAGCAAGGGCGAAGTCAAATACGGCGCTGAATTCTTCCGGTGGTTCGCCGAGGAGGCCGTCCGCACCGACGGCCGGTACCTGCACAGCCCCGCCGGTACCGGGCGGATTCTCGTCACCAAGACTCCTGTGGGCCAGTGCTATGCGATCACGCCGTGGAACTTCCCGTTGGCCATGGGAACCCGCAAGATTGGCCCGGCGATGGCCGCGGGGTGCACGATGATCGTCAAGCCGGCGCAGGAAACCCCGTTGACCATGCTGCTGCTGGCCAAGCTGATGGACGAGGCAGGCCTGCCCAAGGGTGTGCTGTCCGTGCTGCCCACGACAAAACCCCGGGACCTGACCACCGCACTGATCGACGACGGCCGGCTGCGAAAGCTGACGTTCACGGGGTCTACCGGTGTGGGTAAGGCGCTGGTCAAGCAGTCGTCGGACAAGCTGCTGCGGACGTCGATGGAACTGGGTGGCAACGCGCCGTTCATCGTGTTCGACGACGCCGACGTCGACGCCGCGGTCGAAGGCGCGATCCTAGCCAAAATGCGCAACGGCGGTGAAGCCTGTACGGCTGCCAACAGGTTTCACGTCGCCAACGCGGTGCGTGCGGAGTTCACCGGGAAACTCGTCAAGCGAATGAGCGAATACGCCCTGGGCAACGGCCTGGACGACGGTTCGATGCTGGGCCCCTTGATCAATGCCAAGCAGGTACAGACCGTCGAGGAGTTGGTCTCGGATGCGGTGTCGCGCGGTGCGACGGTTCTGCTCGGCGGGCAGGCGCCCGGCGGTCCCGGCCACTTCTACCCGGCCACCGTGCTGGCCGACGTGCCCGCCGATGCCCGCATCCTCAGGGAGGAGGTGTTCGGCCCCGTCGCGCCGATCACCGGCTTCGACACCGAGGAGGAAGGCGTCGCGGCGGCCAACGACACCGAGTACGGTCTGGCTTCCTACGTCTATACCCAGTCTCTGGACCGGGCACTTCGGGTGGCCGAGGCCATCGAGTCGGGCATGGTCGGCGTGAACCGCGGCATCATCTCCGATCCTGCCGCTCCGTTCGGCGGAGTCAAGGAGTCCGGTTTCGGGCGGGAAGGCGGCACCGAAGGTATCGAGGAATACCTCGACACCAAGTACATCGCCCTCACGAAATAGGCTGAAATAGGCTGGAATAGGGCTGCGTCCAAAGCCCCGGTTGCCACGCCTTCCCGGTGTGGCGAGTCAGCGGCCGAGGCGGCTCAGTGGCCCAACCGGCCACGACCCATGCGCAGCAGCAGCATGGCCAGGTCCTTGCCCTCGGGCCCGAGCGCGCTGTAGCGCTCGAGGACCTTCATTTCGCGGCTGTGCACGAGCCGCGTACCGCCGGCCGCCATCCGGACCTTGCCGATGGCCTGCGACACCTCGGTGCGGCGCTTTACCGCGGCCAGGATCTCGGCGTCGAGACGGTCGATCTCGGCGCGCAGATCGTTGACGTCGGGCAGTGGTTCAACTTCGACAGTCATTTGGGGTTCCTCGCTGTTGGTGGGTTCTGGTCTCATCCGATTTCGGGCCTCACACAACAGACGAGCCCCGCATCCGGAAGCGGACCGCGGGGCTCTGAGAAGCAGCTAGACCACGGGAACCGCTGGCCGGTACCCGTAGAAAAATCGACGCCGCGCTTTGAGCACGCGTTTCAGTGTGCCACCAAGCGCCGTGCCGACGCAAAAGACTGTCGTGATGCGGCGGTAGGTTTGACACCGATATGACGATTACCGGTGACCCCGCCGCGCTGCAGTCGGACCTCCTGGACGGCCTCAACCCGCAACAGCGCAAGGCCGTGCTGCACGAAGGCTCGCCGCTGTTGATCGTGGCCGGCGCGGGTTCGGGTAAGACGGCGGTGCTCACCCGGCGGATCGCCTACCTGCTGGCCGCCCGCGACGTCGGCGTCGGGCAGATCCTGGCGATCACCTTCACCAACAAGGCCGCCGCGGAGATGCGTGAACGTGTCGTGGAACTCGTCGGCCCGCGCGCCCGCGCCATGTGGGTGTCGACGTTCCACTCGATGTGCGTCCGTATCCTGCGCAACCAAGCTTCCCTGCTGTCCGGGCTGAATTCCAACTTCTCCATTTACGATGCCGACGACTCCCGGCGGCTGCTGCTGATGATCGCCAAGGACTTGGGCCTCGACGTCAAGCGTTACTCGCCGCGGTTGTTGGCCAATGGGATCTCCAATCTGAAGAACGAGCTGATCGACCCGCGCAGAGCCATGGCCGAGGCGTCGGAGACCGATGAGGAGCTGTCGCAGATCCTCGCCGAGGCGTTCGGCGAATACCAGCGGCGGCTGCGGGCGGCCAACGCGCTGGACTTCGACGACCTGATCGGCGAAACGGTGGCGGTGTTGCAGTCCTACCCCGAGATCGCCCAGTACTACCGCCGGCGTTTTCGGCACATCCTGGTCGACGAATACCAGGACACCAACCACGCGCAATACGTTCTGGTGCGCGAGCTGGTGGGCGTCGAGACGACGGCCGACGGGATTTCTCCGGCCGAGCTGTGCGTCGTCGGAGACGTCGACCAGTCCATCTACGCGTTTCGCGGTGCCACCATCCGCAATATCGAGGACTTCGAACGCGATTTCCCCGACGCCGCCACCATCCTGCTGGAGCAGAACTATCGCTCGACGCAGAACATCCTGTCGGCCGCAAACGCGGTGATTGCCCGTAACGCGGGCCGCCGCGAGAAGCGGTTGTGGACCGACGCCGGCGAGGGTGAGTTGATCGTGGGCTACGTTGCCGACAACGAGCACGACGAGGCTCGTTTCGTCGCGGATGAGATCGACGCGTTGGCCGGAAGCGCAATCGGCTCGGAGTTCAATTTCAGCGACGTGGCGGTGTTCTATCGCACCAACAACTCGTCGCGGGCGTTGGAAGACGTTTTCATCCGGGCCGGCATACCCTACAAAGTCGTTGGCGGTGTGCGCTTCTACGAGCGCAAGGAAATCCGCGATGTCGTGGCCTACCTGCGGGTGCTCGACAATCCCGGTGACTCGGTGTCCATGCGGCGCATCCTCAACACCCCGCGCCGGGGCATCGGCGAACGCGCCGAAGCGTGCGTCGCGGTCTACGCAGAGAACACTGGAGCTTCCTTCAGCGACGCCCTGCAGGCTGCCGCCGGAGGCAAGGTGGCGATGCTGAATTCGCGGTCGGAGAAGGCGATCGCGGCGTTCACGGACATGCTCGACGAGTTGCGGGGCAGGCTGGACGACGAACTGGGCGACCTCGTCGAATCCGTTCTCGACCGCACCGGGTATCGCCGCGAACTGGAATCCTCCAACGACCCGCAGGATCTCGCCCGGCTGGACAACCTGAACGAACTCGTGAGCGTTGCACACGAGTTCAGCACCGAGCGGGCCAACGCGGCGGTTCTGGCCGACACCGACCCCGCCGACGAGGACGTCCCCGAGACCGGGATTCTGGCCGAATTCCTCGAACGGGTGTCACTCGTCGCCGACACCGACGAGATCCCCGAGCACGGCTCAGGGATGGTCACGATGATGACGCTGCATACCGCCAAAGGGCTCGAATTCCCCGTCGTCTTCGTGACCGGATGGGAGGACGGCATGTTCCCGCACATGCGTGCCCTCGGCGACCCGACGGAACTGTCCGAGGAACGTCGGCTGGCATACGTCGGCATCACCCGAGCGCGCCAGCGGCTCTACGTGAGCCGTGCCAAGGTGCGCTCATCCTGGGGCCAGCCGATGCTCAATCCGGAGTCACGCTTTCTTCGGGAGATTCCGCAGGAACTCATCGACTGGCGGCGCCTGGATACCCCCGCGTCGCCCGGTTCGCACGGCGGCGTTGCGGGCCGCTTCGGGATGGCTGCCAGGACGGTCCCGGAGCGGCCGGCGAGAACTGCGGCCAAACGGCCGCTGCTGGTGCTCGACCCCGGCGACAGGGTCAGCCACGACAAGTACGGCCTCGGACGTGTCGAGGAGGTGTCCGGCCTCGGCGAGTCGGCGATGTCGCTGATCGATTTCGGCAGTTCCGGCAGGGTCAAGCTGATGCACAATCACGCGCCGGTGACCAAGCTTGACTAACGCACTGTCCCGCGATCAGATTGGCACCACAATCGGGTCGGCGGGAGCATCGCCAGCACGCCACTGGCGACCGGCAGCAGGGGGATCGCGTACACGATTCCGGGGATGCTCGCTCCGGCGATGAACACACCGCCGAAGGCCAGTAGCGCCACGACCGCGCCCGCCACGGTCAGATGCCGGCCTACGGGACGGCGCAGGAGCAGCAGAACCACTCCCGAGATGGTGCTGGCCGCGAATATCATGGCGAGGAATCCGACGGCGACGCAGAACAGTCGGTCGGTGTTCCACCATCCGACGATCAGTTCAGTGGCGACGACCGCGACAGCCCAGCCGCCGAGCATCGCCATGACGCAGGCCGCCACGGCGGTGGCGCAAGGGGGGGCACCCTCCTGCGGTGGCACGGGTGGTTGACCGGGGGGTTTGGGGATGCTCGTGGTGGCGGGTTCGAAGGGCGTCACCGGCATCGGGCCGGTCGGGGCGCGCCGGATGATCGTGGTGCGGTTGTCGTCGGCGGGCGTGGGGACAGGCCCGGTGGGGTTGCGCCGGAGAATGGTGGTGCGGTTGTCGTCGGCGGCGGTGGGGACCGGCTCGCTGGGGTTGCGCCGGATGATGCCCGTGGGCTCGCCGGTGGCCGGTTCGCCGGGTTGCTCCGAAGGTGACCGGCTCACCGGATCAGCCGGAGTAGGCGCCGACGTTGATTCCGCGTTGTGCCAGCCAGGGCGCGGGGTCGATGCGGGTTACCCCGTCGGGCATCACCTCGAAGTGGCAGTGCGGCCCGGTCGAGTTTCCGCGGTTGCCGATCGTGGCGATCTGATCACCGGCCATCACCGTTTGACCGACGCTGACCAGCCACGTATTGATGTGGCCGTAGAGCGTCACCGTGCCGTCGGCGTGGCGCAACTTCACCACCGCGCCGTAACCGGCGGTCGGTCCCGACTCGATGACGATGCCGTCCGCGACGGCGTAGATCGGGGTTCCGACGGCATTCGCCAGGTCGATGCCCGCGTGTAGGGCTCCCCACCGGTATCCGAAGCCCGAGGTGAACATGCCACTGGTCGGCCTGACGAACAGCGGGCGCTGCAGGCGGGCTTCCCGTTCCGCGCGTTCCTGAGCGAACGCCGCGCCCCTGGCGAGCTCCTCGGAATGGGCATTGCTCGGCGGGTGGGTGGCGGTGATCAACTGCACTCCCCGGACCGGGGCGGCGAACGGGCCTCCGGCCATCGGGGCCGTGCCGGAGGCGAGCACCGTCTTCGTCGACACGATCTGCGACCCGCTGGTCACCGAGTACGCCGCCGCGGCGACGCCGCCGACGGCCATCGCCGCGATGAGTACCCGTCCCCGCAGCGCGTTGGCCCCCTGCCTGTGGTGCTTCCCGGCCCGGGGAAGGACCTCGGTGACGGCATCGGACAAAACGGAGTCGAGCAGCTCGTCGATATCGGAGCGGGGTTCCAGGCGCAGCGCCACCAGGTTGTCGGTATCGGTCAGGTCGTCGAGTTCGGGCGCCTGCAGGACTGCCGGGTCGCCGTCGCCACCGTCGCCACCGTCGCTCGCAAGAGAATCAGGATCAGAACAAAAGACCTGGTCATCCGTACTATTGCCGGGGTCGGGAGCAGGAAGGTCGTCCACGTCGGTGCTGGCTTGCGAACCAGCGGACGGTGTCGAACCCTGCGCTGCCAACTGTTACTTCCCTTGGTGTCGTGATCAAAGCGTTACTCGGCCAAGGGGAGACCGTAACGAAATTGACGGTTGCGTGGCAACCCGAGCATCTATTCCGCCCCGGATTGTGATTTGTATCACCGGGGCGGTGCTGGTGACGTCTGCCACATCGATGGCAGGCGGTTCGAATGCGAAGCAGCGCTGTCGATAAAGTGCCCCCCGGGTGTATCGCTCAAACCGTCATCGCCGGCAGCACCGACCGAGACTGCTTCAGTTAGGAAGCTCATGGATCTTTTCGAGTACCAGGCGAAGGAACTGTTCGCCAAGCACAACGTCCCGACCACGCCGGGACGGGTTACCGAATCGGCCGACGACGCCAAGGCCATCGCCGAGGAGATCGGCGCACCCGTCATGGTCAAAGCGCAGGTCAAGACCGGCGGTCGCGGTAAGGCCGGTGGTGTGAAGTTCGCCGCGACGCCCTCTGACGCCTACACCCACGCCCAGAACATCCTCGGCCTGGACATCAAGGGCCATGTCGTCAAGAAGCTGCTGGTCGCGCAGGCCAGCGACATCGCCGAGGAGTACTACATCTCGTTCCTGCTCGACCGGGCCAACCGCACCTACCTGGCGATGTGCTCGGTCGAGGGCGGCATGGAGATCGAAGAGGTCGCCGCCACCAAGCCCGAGCGTCTGGCAAAGGTGCCCGTCGACGCGGTGAAGGGCGTCGACCTGGCATTCGCGCGGTCCATCGCCGAGCAGGGTCACCTGCCCGCCGAGGTGCTCGACGCGGCGGCGATCACGATCCAGAAGCTCTGGGAGGTGTTCGTCGGCGAGGACGCCACGCTGGTCGAGGTGAATCCCCTTGTGCGTACCCCCGACGGCCAGATCCTGGCGCTGGACGGCAAGGTCACCTTGGATGACAACGCCGATTTCCGCCAGCCGGGCCACGCCGAATTCGAGGACAAGGAGGCCACCGACCCGCTGGAGCTCAAGGCCAAGGCGCACGACCTCAACTACGTCAAGCTCGACGGGCAGGTCGGTGTCATCGGCAACGGCGCGGGCCTGGTCATGTCGACGCTGGACGTGGTTGCCTACGCCGGTGAGAACCACGACGGGGTCACGCCGGCAAACTTTCTCGACATCGGCGGCGGTGCGTCGGCCGAGGTGATGGCCGCGGGACTGGACGTCATCCTGCACGACCCCCAGGTCAAGAGCGTGTTCGTCAACGTGTTCGGCGGCATCACCGCCTGCGACGCGGTGGCCAACGGCATCGTCAAGGCGCTGCAGATCCTCGGTGACGAGGCCAACAAGCCGCTCGTCGTGCGCCTCGATGGCAACAACGTCGAGGAGGGCCGGCGTATCCTCGCCGCAGCCAACCACCCGCTGGTCGTCCAGGCCGAAACCATGGACGCGGGCGCCGACAAGGCCGCCGAGCTGGCGAATAAGTAAGGAAGCCAACAGATGTCGATCTTTTTGAACAAGGACAGCAAGGTCATCGTCCAGGCATCACCGGTGGCGAAGGCACCAAGCACACCGCCCTGATGCTCAAGGCCGGCACTCAGGTGGTCGGCGGCGTCAATGCCCGCAAGGCGGGCACCATTGTCAGCCACACCGCGAAAGATGGCTCGGCCGTTGAGCTTCCGGTGTTCGGGTCGGTGGCCGAGGCCATCAAGGAGACCGGCGCCGACGTGTCGATCGCGTTCGTGCCGCCGGCGTTCGCCAAGGACGCCATCATCGAAGCCATCGACGCCGAGATCCCCCTGCTGGTGGTCATCACCGAGGGAAGCCCGGTGCAGGACAGCGCCTATGCGTGGGCCTACAACGTGCAGAAGGGCGAGAAGACCCGCATCATCGGCCCCAACTGCCCGGGCATCATCACTCCCGGTGAGGCGCTGGTCGGCATCACGCCGAACAACATCACCGGCAAGGGCCCGATCGGCTTGGTGTCGAAGTCCGGCACGCTGACCTACCAGATGATGTATGAGCTGCGCGATTTCGGGTTCTCGACCGCCATCGGCATCGGCGGCGACCCGGTTATCGGCACCACGCACATCGACGCTATCGAGGCTTTCGAAAAGGATCCCGAGACGAAGGTCATCGTGATGATCGGCGAGATCGGCGGGGACGCCGAGGAGCGTGCCGCCGACTACATCGAGGCCAACGTTTCCAAGCCCGTCGTCGGCTACGTTGCGGGTTTCACCGCTCCGGAGGGCAAGACGATGGGCCATGCGGGTGCCATCGTGTCGGGTTCGTCGGGTACGGCTGCCGCCAAGAAGGAGGCGCTGGAAGCCGCGGGTGTGAAGGTGGGCAAGACTCCGTCGGAGACGGCCCGGCTGGCCCGGGAGATCCTCGAAGCGCTGTAACCCACTCACCTCAACTTTCCCGCGAGCGTGCGTGTCGCCGGTCGACACGCCGGGCGCTCGGCCGGTTTTGCGCACGCTCGTCAGGTTGGCTGGGGCGTAGCTTGTCGGCGAACGCGACGAAAGCCCGGTCATCCGCATCGAGGTAGTCCATCGGACCGTCCTCGCTCGGCAGCTCGATGTCGGCTGCACGGGCGGTCAACGCGATGTGGAGGGCAACGTCGGGGATGGCGTTCTTCGGCAGGGCCGACATGATCCTGGGCAGGTCGGCCCACCCGATGATCCCTACATACACGGCCGCAACGATGCCCGTCCCGGCATCCTTCGCACTGGGCACGGGCGGCCTCGAGAGATTCGTCGCTTTTGCGACCGTCCGCGCCCAATACGCCGACGCCACTTCGGCATCGCGCCCTTTGTCACCGAGACCGGCGAGGGAGTCGAAGCCATCGCCTCCACCGGGTTTGCACGGTTGTAAGGACGAATCCCGTACGGCCTCATCGAGTTCAGCGAGAAATTGATCCCGCGAATAGCACGCTCGAAGAAATTCGACGATGAGCCGCAATGGCTTTCCGTGACTCTCGCGGTAATGCACGTGATAGCGCAGCAGCGGTTCGGTGAGGTCGTACCACGACGCCCGCTTGTCGCCGCTGTCGGCCTTGTCGGACCTGACCCAGTGCGACGATGCCAACCGGCCCAATGCCGTTGCCGCGGACTGGTTGGTGACGCCGACGGCGGCCGCGAGATCCCCGACCGTGCGCGGTTGCCAGCCTCGGGCCAATTCGACGACCAGTCGTCGTTCGCCGGCCGGAAGTTGCCACAGTCGTTGCTGGTAGTAGGGAGCAAGGCGATCGAGCAGCGATTCGACGGCGGGAACCAGTTCGTCGAGCGACGTGGCGTCGATGCAGTCGGCAAGGATGTGCCACAACCGGGGTGAGCCTCCTGCCATCCGGTGGATGACGTGCAGGCGGTCGTGACCTTCGGGAGAGTCGGCGAACTCGGTAAGGTTGTTATCGCCGCGTCGCCGTGCGGCCAGCGCCAAGAGCGCTGCACCCTCGCCGGGGGTCAATTCCGGCAGGTGTTCGACCATGAACGAGCCGTACCAGGGGAACGACCGGGAGGATATCCCGGCAAACAGCAGTGGAGCCGTCGCGAAAATCATGACCGAAGAGGATGTTTCGACCCACGCGCGCAGGCTTCCCTGGCCGGCCTGGCCGATGGAGTCGAAGACCCGGTCGACGTTCTCGATCGCCAGCAGGATCATCCGTCGGTCAGCGGCGGCCAGGATCGATCGTTCGATCGCGACGACATCCTTATTCATCCGGTGCCCGCGGGCGGTAATCGCCAACTCGGGATCGATGGCGCACGCCATCTCGACCAGCAGATCGGCGTAGGAGCCGATGGCCAGTGCATCCTCCGGAATCCACACGGGCACAATGGCTTCGGCGGTGGTGGGATCGGCCAGAGTGCGGTGGACCGCCACGCGGAGTGTGTGCGTCTTGCCGCCGCCGCGGGGTGCCACCAGCAGAGTGTGCGGACGTGAGCCGTCGCGTGCGGCCGTCGCGATCCGCCGGGTCAGCGCGCCGAACAGTTCGCTTCTGCCCACCGTCATGGCGTCGAGTTCGGCCGGATCGGCGGCCGACGGGGTGAACACGGGATGGCTCACCGGCGCATCGCCCTCCAGGCGCGTTGAACCAGCGGCGATGCGAAGCGGTCCCGGTCGTCGACGCGGGTCAGATAGTGGTCGAGCTGAAGTCGCTCGACGAGCGAAACCAGCTGTGCGCGATCGCTGATCCCGCTTCCCTCGTTGTGCAGGCGCTGCAGCACCGTATCGACGTCCAGCGGCACCGCCGAATGCGCGTAGACATCGAGCAAGCGGCCGATGCCCGGGGCGTCGGAGCCGTAATAGTGCACCAGTCGATCCCGGTAGTGCCGAAGATCCCACCGATCGTAGGGATCGTCGATGGCTGCCGTCACCAACCCGGGCACATCTCCGGGTTGGCAGGCACGGCGTGCGCTGGCCGACAGCTGCTTGGCCACCGAGACCAGATGCTGGATGTAATAGGGCACGTTCTCGGCTGCCTCGGCGATGGCCGCGGCCAGCGCCGGGGGATCGGTGGTCGGGGTGCCGCTACCCAGCAAGAGGCATGCGGCAAGGTAGGCGGCGTGATCGGAGCGGATCGGTCCGACGCTGATCTTGGAAATGTCGTTTACGGTGCTTGCCGCATCGGCGGACACGTGGTGAAAACCGATCGACCCGGACAGCACGGTTGCGACCCGACCCGGGTTCTCCTGTCTGATTCTGCGCAGCAGATGCAGGAAGCGGTCTCCGCTACCCGGTTGACCGCGTTCGAGATTGCGTGCCAACACCGTCACCTCGTCGATGAACAGGACTAGCAGGCGTCCGCGGGCGCGTTGGACGGCTCGGTTCAGCAATTCGTCGAGCGCCGCAGGCGCGCGGGTCGCCCGCTCGGCCTTGATCGGCCCGGCCATGAACGTCAGCCGCCACCGCTCCAGTTCCTGTGCCCAGTCCGGGTCGGTGGATTCAAGGGAGGCTGCCAGCGCCGCGACGAACTCCTCATAGGATTCGCGCTCGGCGCTGACGGACACCACCATCGCTCCGCCCCCGGCCGCCTCTCGCTGAACGAGACGCGACAGCGAGGTCTTGCCGTGGCGCCTGTCGCCGACGAGCACTGCGCCGCCAGACGGCAGGGTCGCCAGTATCTCGCGCGACTCGCGAACCCGTCCGACGACGTTCTCGGGAGCCACGATCCCGCCGATGACCAGCGACATCGGTCGGATTGGCCACCTCATGAGATGAAGTGTACCCCGGCATATACGTCAGGATAGATGTACAACATATCCGACGTATATCTGAATGGTTGTACGTATGGGGATACCGCCGGTTCGCCCCTCAGAGGCCGAATGCGTCCAGTTTGCCGGCCAGGCGTTCGATATAGGCGGACACGTCACGTTCCGGCTTGTCGGGCAGGCCGAACAGGACTTCGGTGACGCCCAGGTCCTTCCAGTGGGCGAGCTTGTCGCGGTCAGGTTTGAAGTCCAGCGCCACGATGGCCGGCGCCCCCTCGCGGCCCGCGGCGGCCCAGGTGTCCTGCAGCAGCTTGACGGGTTCGTCGATGGTGAAGTCGCGGGGGGTGGTGATCCAGCCGTCGGCGCTGCGGGCGATCCATTTGAAGTTCTTCTCGGTGCCGGCGGCGCCGACGAGCACCGGGATGTGGGTTTGGACAGGTTTGGGCCAGGCCCAAGACGGGCCGAACGTAACGAACTCTCCGTCGTACGACGCTTCTTCCTGCGTCCACAGTGCGCGCATCGCTTCGAGGTATTCGCGGAGCATGGTTCGGCGCCGTCCGGGAGGCACGTTGTGATCGGTCAGCTCGTCGGTGTTCCAGCCGAATCCGACACCGAGTTGGACCCGCCCGCCGGAGAGGTGGTCGAGAGTCGCGATGGATTTCGCCAGGGTGATCGGGTCGTGCTCGACAGGCAGTGCGACGGCGGTCGACAACCGTACGCGTGCGGTGACGGCTGCCGCGGTTCCCAGCGAGACCCACGGATCCAGGGTCCGCATGTAGCGGTCGTCGGGCAGTGACTCGTCGCCGGTGGTGGGGTGCGCGGCGGCCCGCTTGACCGGAATGTGGGTGTGCTCGGGCACGTAGAACGTGGCAAAGCCGTGGTCGTCGGCAAGTTTGGCGGCGGCTGCGGGGGTGATGCCGCGATCACTGGTGAAAAGCACGAGCCCGTAATCCATGCCCAGAATTAGAACGTGTTCTACTGGCGGGGGCAAGGGCGGGGTAGGGGTCGGGCACAGGTGGGGTAAGGGGAGGGCAATCGGTACGGCGCAAACGCCGACCGGAAAACCGGGTAGCGCACTGCTCAGGCCAGCTATGTCACGGGCGGACGACAGTTCACGCTGTGGATACCGAGCGCAGAACCAGAAAGAAACTGCTCGAATGGATCCGGCGCTACCTGCCCTGTGAAATCGTCGGCACCGTCGCGGAAATCGGGGGTGCGGCCGCCGTCTACACGTGGACCGGCTCCTGGGCTGCGGCCGCCGTCGCCGCGACGGTGTGCGCGTCGGTCGGCTACTACAGCATCGTCCACGTCAACGCCGTCCGATGGTTGCTGGCACAGCAGCCACATCGACATCGGGTGGCGCGGCTGGCGATGGCCAACGTGCTCGCACTGCGCAGATCGCCGCCGAGTTCGGTCCCGCCGAGATTATCGACAGCCTGGCGATGCGGCCGGCCGCGTATTACCTGGCGCCGGCCCTGACCGGCAACATGGCGGCCGGTGTGGTCCTCGGAAAGGTGTTGGCGGACACCGGTTTCTACGCGTGCACGATCTTCAGCTACGAGAAGTTCAGAACGCTGGTGGCGGTACGCGATCCGTCTCTTGAGGTCGCCGCCGACACACTTGAAGAAAGAGAGGGGAAACGACGGTGGACACGCGCAACCCGCTGAATCCGCTGATGCGCTCGAAGCTGCTTGAGTCGTTGCGCGAGCAAGCGGCAAACCGGTGCTGGAGCGAACTGATCGCCGAGTACGGCACACCGTTGCTGGTGCTCGACCCGGAAAAGGTGGTCACCCAGTACCGGACCTTGACTGCGCACCTGCGTGACGTCCACCCGCACTACGCGGTCAAGGCCGCGCCGCACCCCGCGGTGCTCCTGGCGGTGGCCGAGTGCGGAGGCGGGTTCGACGTCGCCACCCGAGGCGAGGTGGACCTCGTGCGCTCGCTGGGAATCGCGGCACAGCGGTGTATCTGCACCCACCCCATCAAGAAGGTCGCCGACATCGAACACGCCTACCGGGCGGGGATCCGCACGTTTGTCGTCGACAATCCGCTGGAAGCCCAGAAGTTCAGCGGGATGCCCGGGAACATCGAGATCCTGGTCCGGCTGGCGTTCGCCAACCCGTCGGCGAAGTCGGATCTGTCCAGCAAATTCGGGGTCGCGCCGGCCGATGCCGAACTCGTCGTCAAGCACGTTCTCGCCGCGGATATGCGGTTCCGCGGATTCAGCTTCCACGTCGGCAGTCAGGGCACGTCGGCCGAGCCGTACCGCGCCGCGCTGCAGACCACGGTCCAACTCGCCCGGCGGCTGGAGCGAAACCTGGGCGTGCCGGTGGAGACGATCGACATCGGCGGGGGATTCCCGGTCGCTTATCGCCATGACATGCCCGACATCAGTGAGATCGGCGCTATCGCCGCCGACGCCCTCGGTGACCGCCACGGCTTCACCCTGCTCGCCGAACCGGGTCGCTTCCTGGCCGCTAGCAGCATGACGCTGTTCACTAGCGTGGTGGGTACCGCTGTCCGCGACGGGCAAGTTTGGCACTACCTCGACGACGGCCTGTACGGGTCGTACTCCAACGTCATGACCGAGGACCGTGCACCCGCCGATGATCGCGCTGCGCGAGCTGCAGTCGTTCCCGAAGGATTATGAGTTGGTGACGTTGGCGGGCCCGACGTGCGACAGCGTGGACGTGATCGCGCGCGAATACCCGATGCCCGAGCTGGCGATCGGCGACATCGTGGTGAGCCCGATGATGGGCGCCTACACCAACGTCACGGCGTCGCGGTTCAACGGCCAGGATGAAACACCCATCGTGTGCGTCGGACCACCGTCCGGACGCTGGCTGGGCGCTAGTCCGCCGCTAGGAGGCCGCTGATGTGATCCGGGTGGCATTGCCGGTGACACGCGCCTCGGCGCGCTCGGCCCGCGGCACGGTGCGCTAGCGTTGGGAGCGAATCGTATCCGTGGCTGCGTCCGGCCGTGTGCCGGGATGCCTCGATGCGGTCCGACATAGGCGACGGCCCGACGACACAGGAGAAGTCATGACGTACTCGCCCGGTCCACCCGGCAGTTCTGGCTACCCGCCCGGCTCGTATGGTGCGCCGTCGCCCTCGTACGCCCCAGCCGAACCCGTCCCGAGCAGGCTGCCGCTATTCCTGACCATCGCGGTGGTCGTGCTGGGTATCGGCGCCTACGTCGCGAGCTTCGGACCTCTGCTGTACGTCAACCTCGGGAACATCACTATCGCCGCGACCGGTGGCGGGCCCAGTAACAGTTCCATCCTGCTGACGCTCGGATCCGTCTTGGCCGCTTTGCTGGCCGGAATCGGATTGTTGCCGAAGACGAAGAGCTACCCGACCGTCGTCGCCGTCCTGGCCATCCTGGGCGTCCTGGCCGTCATCGAACAGATGGTCAACCGGCCGCAGGTGCTTCTGCCGAGCGGACCGCTTTCCACCTCCATCGCCTGGGGCCTGTGGCTGGTGCTGGTCTTGGTGGCTTTGCAGGCGATCGCCGCGGTCTTGGTGCTGCTCTTCGACACCGGAGTGCTGAACCTGCCGGCCCCCAAGCCCCGCTACGATCCGGCGCCGCCGTACGGACAGTACGGGCAGTACGGCGCGCCCGGCGGGTACTACAGCCCGGGCCCGAACCCCGGCCCCAATTCCGGCCAGGCGGGGCAGCTGCCGGGCGGCCCGCCTGGACCTCGTGCGGGCTACCCCTCGCCGTTCAGCGGCGCCTACCCGGCGGGTCCGCCGGCCGGTGGATACGGTTCCTACGGTTCGCAAGGCGACGCGCAGCAGGGACAGCCGACGCCGCCCACCGGCTATCTGAGCTTCAGTCCGCCGCCGGCGGTGGGGTCGGGTCAGCATCGCGCGACCAACCCCAACATCGGCCCGTCACACCCGTCGCCGCAGTCCTCCGATCCGTCGTCGGGTAGCTCGTCGTCGGGTAGCTCGTCGTCCTGACGCGCGCGGCCAGCCTGACGTGGATGCAGGAAAATCGCACGGAGAGACCACGCCAGGCTCGTGACCTGGTCCGGGTCGCGTTCGGCCCGGCGCTGGTAGCCCTCGCTGTCATAGCGGCGTTGGTGCTGCTTCAGCTTCTCATCGCCAACAGCGACATGACCGGCGCGTTCGGCGCGATCGCCAGCCTCTGGCTGGGCGTGCACCAGGTGCCGATCTCGATCGGGGGCCGAGAGCTCGGTGTGATGCCGTTGCTGCCGGTGCTGGCGATGGTTTACGGTGTCGCGCGGACCGCGGCGGCGTCCACCACCGAGCGGTCGTCGTGGTTCCTCGTCCGCTGGATCGTGGCCTCCGCGGTGGGTGGACCACTGCTGGTCGCTGCGGTCGCGCTGGCCGTGATCCACGACGCCTCCTCGGTGATTGTCGAGTTGCAGACCCCGGACGCGTTGCGGGCCTTTCTCGGCGTGCTGGTCGTCCATCTCCTCGGCGCGGTGATCGGCGTGGGATCGGTCGTCGGCCGCCGCATAGTGACGGCCACGGCGCTACCGCAATGGGTGTCGGAATCGGTTCGTGCCGCGTCGGCCGGCGTGTTGGCGTTGTTCGGGCTTTCGGCCGCAGTGACCGCGTGCTCGCTGGTCGTGCACTGGGCGACGATGCACGACCTCTACGGCATCACCAACTCCATCTTCGGGCAGCTGAGCCTAACCGTGCTCTCGGTGTTGTACGCGCCGAACGTGATCATCGGTGCCTCGGCGATCGCGGTGGGGTCCAGCGCCCACATAGGATTTGCGACCTTCAGCTCGTTCACGGTGTTCGGTGGCGACATCCCTGCCTTGCCGATTCTCGCGGCTGCCCCGACGCCTCCGCTCGGGCCCATATGGGTGGCGCTGCTGATCATCGGAGCGGCGTCGGGCGTGGCGCTCGGACAACAATGCGCGCGCCGGCCCCTGCCGGTGTTGCCCGCCCTGGCCAAGCTTGCGACGGCAGCGGCGCTGGCGGCGGTGACCATGGTCCTGCTCGGATACGCATCCGGTGGGGCATTGGGCAATTTCGGTGAGGTCGGGGTGGACCAGCAGACGTTCGGCCCGGGCGTATTCTTTTGGTTCTTCTCGGTCGGTGCCGTGACGGTGGCGCTGTCCGGCGGACTGACGCGACGGCCGCGTCGGGCTGCGCAAACCCTTCGTTCGGCCGAGGCAGTCGAGACGGCCGAAGGCGACGTCTCGGCTGGCGCGGACCGACGCCGGCCATACCCCGAGCCCCAGACCCAGACCGAGGCGGCGGCCGAACCGGACCCGGATTCCCGCCACGC
>CAZEHT010000010.1:21979-28512 GCA_964511995.1 uncultured Mycobacterium sp. | reverse complement strand
AGCCCCAGACCCAGACCGAGGCGGCGGCCGAACCGGACCCGGATTCCCGCCACGCAGACCCCGAACCGGACCCCGAAGCGCCGGCGGCACCCGAACCGGAGCCGCGCCCGCCGGTCGACACCGTCTACCTCGCCGGACTGCCCGACGAGGAGGACCTACTTGTCGCCGACAACGACACGTCGCCGCCGGGTCAGGACGCCCGCAGCGACTAGGCTTTACCCGTGCACCAACCGCTTCGAGTGCCGCCTAGCGCACCGTCCCGGTTGGTGGTGTTGGCCTCAGGAACAGGATCGCTGCTGGAATCGCTGTTGGACGCGGCCACCGGCGACTGGCCCGGTCGGGTGGTCGCCGTCGGCGCCGACCGTGATTGCCGAGCCGTGCAGATCGCCGCTGCCGCGGGAATACCGACGTTCACCGTCCGCCTGCGTGACCACTCCGACCGGGCCGCATGGGATGCCGCGCTGACAGCATCGGCGGCCGCACACCAACCCGACGTGGTGGTGTCGGCGGGCTTCATGAAGATCCTGGGGCCGCAGTTCCTCAGCCGCTTCCCCGGTCGCATCATCAACACTCACCCGGCGCTGCTGCCGTCGTTTCCGGGGCCGCATGCGGTTCCCGATGCACTGGCCTACGGCGTCAAGGTGACCGGAAGCACCGTGCACGTCGTCGACAGCGGGGTCGACACAGGGCCGATACTGGCGCAGCACACCGTCGAGGTGTATGACGGCGACGACGAGCAGTCCCTGCACGAACGGATCAAAGTGGTCGAACGGCGCGTGCTGGTGGAGGTGCTGGCCGCGGTCGCCACCCGCGGAGTGACCCTGACGGGACGAAAGGCGATCATCGGATGACTGACAAGAGACCGGTCAAGCGCGCGCTTATCAGCGTCTATGACAAAACCGGCCTGACCGGACTCGCGGCGGGGTTGCACGATGCCGGCGTGGTGATGATCTCGACCGGGTCGACCTCGCAAACCATCGCCGACAGCGGGGTAGCGGTGACGCCCGTCGAGGAGGTCACCGGCTTTCCTGAGGTACTCCACGGCCGGGTCAAGACACTGCATCCCAAGGTGCATGCTGGCCTATTGGCCGACACCCGGTTGCCCGAGCACCTCGCGGCCCTGGAGGCGCTGCAGATCGAGCCGTTCGATCTGGTCGTCGTAAACCTTTACCCGTTCCGCGAGACGGTGGCTTCCGGTGCGAGCGTGCACGAGTGTGTCGAGCAGATCGATATCGGCGGCCCCTCGATGGTGCGGGCCGCCGCGAAAAACCACCAGAGTGTGGCCGTGGTGGTCGACCCGCTCGACTACGATGCCGTCCTGGCCGCCGTACGGTCCGGCGGCTTCACCCTCGCCGAGCGCAAGCGCCTGGCCTCGTTGGCTTTCCGGCGGACGGCCGAATACGACGTCGCGGTCGCGTCCTGGATGGACCAGGTCGTTGACCCGCAACGATCCGGCGAACCGGCGCGGGAACTGCCGCCCTGGTACGGCGCCACCTGGCTGCGCAGGACGGTGTTGCGCTACGGCGAAAACCCGCATCAGCGGGCCGCCCTCTACCGCGATGATTCGGCGTCGCCCGGTCTCGCCCAAGCGCGCCAACTCCACGGAAAGGAGATGTCCTACAACAACTTCACCGACGCGGACGCGGCATGGCGAGCGGCGTTCGACCACGAGCAGACCTGCGTGGCGATCATCAAGCACGCCAACCCGTGCGGCATCGCCATCTCTTCGGAGTCGGTGGCCGACGCCCACCGCAAAGCACACGACTGCGACCCGCTGAGTGCGTTCGGCGGCGTGATCGCGACCAACAGCACCGTCAGCGTGGAGATGGCGAACACCGTAGCCGACATCTTCACCGAGGTGATCGTCGCGCCGGGCTATGCGGATGGGGCGGTGGAAATCCTGTCCCGCAAGAAGAACATCCGCGTTCTTGTCGCCTCCGAACCGGTGGCCGGGGGTACCGAGTTCCGTCAGGTCAGTGGCGGCCTGCTCATACAGACCCGTGACGCGCTGGACGCCCCTGGCGACGACCCGGCCGCGTGGACCCTGGCCACGGGGGCGCCCGCGGACCCGCCGACACTCGCCGACCTGACGTTCGCATGGCGTACGTGCCGCGCGGTGAAGTCCAACGCGATCGTGGTAGCGCGCGACGGGGCGACCGTCGGTGTGGGGATGGGACAGGTCAACCGTGTCGACGCCGCGCGGCTGGCGGTGCAGCGGGCAGGCGCGGACCGTGCTCGGGGAGCGGTCGCGGCATCCGACGCGTTTTTCCCGTTCCCCGACGGCTTGGAGACGCTGATCGACGCCGGGGTGACGACCATCGTGGCGCCCGGCGGGTCCGTGCGCGACGACGCGGTCGTCGAGGCCGCCGCCCGGGCCGGGGTCACGCTCTACCTCACCGGCGCTCGGCATTTCGCGCACTGACCAGTGGACGTTCACGGGCGTATCTATCGGCTGCTGCAGCGGCCGATGTGGATGCTTTCCCTGCGCACCATTGTCATCGCCGCCGAGCTGGCGGTAATCGCCGTGGTCATCCTGATCGGCGCCTGGGTGTGGATCGGTATCACCAATGACCAGTACAACCAGCTGGATCGCCGACTGGACTCGGTGAGCAGCCTGGGCGACCTGAGCGCGCTGCTGAGCACCGCGCAGCCCAACGGCATGCCCGACGAGCAGCCGACGGAGGGCAGTTTGGTCCGCACCGCCCGTGTCGCGGGGCTGATCTTGTCGGTGCCAGCCGAAATCGTGCTGCCCCAGCTGGACAACGGCTACGCCAATACAACCATCGGCGGCGTCGAGTACCGGGTGCGAACGTTCTCCGCAGGGCGGGCCTCGATCGCCCTCGGCGCACCGGTCGCCGAAACCCAGCGTCGCATCGACGCGCTGCACAAGCGGGTCATTCTGATCTGCGGCAGCGTGATCTGCGGCACCCTCATCGTGGGCTGGCTGTTCTCACTGGTGATGGTCAACCCGTTCCGCCTGCTCGCCCAGCAGGCCCGCGCGATCAACGCACAGTCCAAGCCCGATGAGGTCCAGGTGCGCGGAGTGCGTGAGGCGGTCGAGATCGGAGAGGCGGTCGAGGGCATGCTGGGCCGCATCGGCGAGGAACAGAAGCGCACCCGGGCGGCGCTGGAGTCGGCGCGAGACTTCGCTGCCGCCGCCTCCCACGAACTGCGCACCCCGCTGACCGCGATGCGGACCAACCTTGAGGTGCTGTCCACTCTCGACCTGGCCGACAGGCAGCGTAATGAGGTAATCGGCGACGTCATGCGAGCCCAGATAAGGATCGAGGCGACGCTGACGGCGTTGGAGCGGCTGGCGCAGGGCGAGTTGACCACCGTGGACGATTTCGTTCCCGTCGACATCACCGAAATGCTCGATCGGGCCGCCCATGACGCGATGCGCACTTATCCCAATATCAAGTTGTCGCTGGCGTCATCGACGACGGTATTGATGCTGGGGATGCCCGCGGGGCTACGGCTGGTGATCGACAATGCCATCGCCAACGCGGCGCGCCACGGCGGCGCCACCGAGATCCTGCTATCCGCCGACAGTTCTGCCGCGGGCGTGGAGATCACCGTCGACGACAACGGTATGGGCGTGCCGGCCGAGGAGCGGGCGGCGGTGTTCGAAAGATTCACCCGCGGGTCGACCGCTGCCCGGTCCGGGTCGGGCCTGGGGTTGGCCCTGGTAGCCCAGCAAGCCGAACTACATGGCGGCACCGCCGCGTTGGAGGCAAGTCCGCTGGGCGGAACGCGGTTGGTGGTGCGCCTGCCCGGCGCGCGCTGATAGATACCGGCAGATCGGCTCCGGTTCGCTGCCGGCGAAGTCACCGGGCCAACTGGCGTCAGCCCGTGCCCGGCGATGCGGACCGTCGTAGCGTGGTGTGGTGACTTCACCCAACGATCTGCCCCGCACGGTGGGCGAGCTCCGCGACTCCGGCCATCAGGAGCGCGGTGTCAAGCAAGAGATCCGGGAGAACCTGCTAGAGCGGCTGGCCGCTGGCGCGGAAGCAGAGGCCGTATGGCCGGGAATCCTGGGCTTCGAGGACACCGTCCTGCCGCAGGTGGAACGTGCGCTGATCGCGGGGCACGACTTCGTCCTGCTCGGTGAGCGGGGCCAGGGCAAGACTAGGTTACTGCGATCTCTGATGGGTTTGCTCGACGAATGGACCCCGGTGATCGCCGGCGCCGAACTGGGCGAACACCCATATTCGCCCATCACTCCGGAGTCGATACGGCGGGTACGGGAATCCGGCGATGACCTGCCGATCGCATGGCGTCACCGAAGCGAACGGTATACGGAGAAGCTGGCCACACCGGACACCAGCGTGGCCGATCTCGTCGGTGACATCGACCCCATCAAAGTGGCCGAAGGCCGCAGCCTCGGAGATCCCGAGACCATCGCCTACGGACTGATTCCGCGCGCGCACCGCGGCATCGTCGCGGTCAACGAACTTCCGGATCTTGCCGAACGGATACAGGTGTCGATGCTCAACGTGATGGAGGAGCGCGACATTCAGGTCCGCGGCTATACGCTGCGGTTGCCTCTCGATGTGCTGGTGGTGGCGAGTGCCAACCCGGAGGACTACACCAACCGCGGCCGTATCATCACTCCGCTCAAGGACCGGTTCGGCGCCGAGATCCGTACGCACTACCCGCTGCAGCTCGACGCCGAGATCGCCATGATCGAGCAGGAGGCGCATCTGTGCGCCGAGGTGCCCGATCATCTGCTGCAGGTCATCGCGCGCTTCGCCCGCGGCCTGCGTGAGTCGAACTCGGTGGATCAGCGCTCGGGGGTGTCTGCGCGGTTCGCGATCGCCGCCGCGGAGACGGTGGCCGCATCGGCCCGTCATCGCGGCGCAGTTCTGGGCGAACAGGATCCGGTGGCCCGGGTGGTCGACTTGGGCACCGTCATCGACGTGCTGCGCGGAAAGCTGGAGTTCGAGTCCGGGGAGGAGGGCCGTGAGCAGGCTGTGCTCGAGCACCTACTGCGCCGCGCCACCGCCGACACCGCGTCGCGTGCGCTCCGCGGCCTGGACGTCGGACCGTTGGTGGACGCGGTGGAGAACGGCTCGCCGGTCACCACGGGCGAACGGGTGTCGGCCAAGGACTTGCTGGCGGCCCTGCCGGGGCTGCCGATCATCGACGCCATTGCCGAACGGTTGCGGGCCGAGTCCGACGGCCGGCGCGCCGCGGCGCTGGAACTGGCGCTGGAGGCCCTCTATCTGGCCAAGCGGATCGACAAGGTGTCCGGTCAGGGCGAAACGGTCTATGGCTGATCCGAGGGCGCAACGGCTCACCCGATATTCGCGATACAGCGGCGGCCCGGACCCGCTGGCGCCGCCGGTCGATCTGCGGGAGGCACTCGAGCAGATCGGGCGCGACGTCATGGAGGGAACGTCGCCGCGGCGGGCGTTGCGGGAGATGCTGCGACGGGGCATGAAGGACATGCCCGGCTCAGACCGGCTGGCCGCCGAGGTCAACCGCCGGCGCCGGGAGCTGCTGGCGCACAAGAACCTTGACGGGACGTTGCAGCAGATCAAGAAGCTGCTCGATGAGGCGATACTGGCCGAGCGCAAGGAACTTGCCCGTGCGCTCGACGATGACGCCCGGTTCGGCGAATTGCAGCTCGATGCGCTGTCGGCATCACCGGCCAAGGCGGTTCAGGAGCTCTCCGACTACGACTGGCGCTCGGAACAGGCCCGGCAGAAGTACCAGGAGATCAAAGACCTGCTGGGCCGCGAGATGCTCGACCAGCGCTTCGCCGGGATGAAGCAGGCGCTGACCAACGCGACCGACCAGGACCGCCAGCGCGTGAACGACATGCTCGACGACCTCAACGACCTGCTGGACAAGCATGCGAAAGGACAACATTCGTCGCAGGAATTGCAGCAGCTTTTCGACGACTTCATGGCCAAGCACGGCGAGTTCTTCCCGGACAATCCGCGCAGCATCGACGAACTGCTGGATTCCCTGGCCAGACGGGCGGCCGCGGCTGCGCGATTCCGCAATTCCTTGTCCGCGGACCAACGGGCCGAATTGGATGCGTTGGCCCAGCAAGCATTCGGGTCACCGGCGCTGCTGAACGCACTGGGCAGGCTCGACGCGCACCTGCAGGCCGCCCGGCCGGGAGAGGACTGGACCGGCTCCCAGCGCTTCCGCGGCGACGACCCGCTGGGCATGGGGGACGGTACCCAGGCCCTTGCCGACGTCGCCGAACTGGAGCAACTGGCCGAGCAACTCGCGCAGAGCCATGCGGGCGCCACCATGGACGATGTCGACCTGGACATGCTGGCCCGCCAGCTCGGCGAGGAGGCCGCCGTCAATGCCCGCACCCTCGCCGAACTCGAACGCGCCCTGCTCGGCCAGGGTTTCCTGGACCGCACTTCCGACGGCCGGTGGCGCCTGTCGCCCAAAGCGCTGCGCCAATTGGGCCGGACCGCCCTGCACGATGTCGCACGACAGCTATCGGGACGGCACGGGGAGCGCGAGACGCGCCGGGCGGGAGCGGCCGGCGAGCTGACCGGCGCCAC
>CAZEHT010000010.1:20719-21879 GCA_964511995.1 uncultured Mycobacterium sp. | reverse complement strand
CCGCGCACCATCGCGTTCACGGTGAAGGGTTTCGACGAGGTGTCGCGTCTGGGCGCCCACGTGACGATCTTCAGGCTGGGCGACGACCCTGGGTTGGCCCGCTTCATCGATCAGGTGGCCCGGCGTGTGGAAGGGCGCGTGGTGGTGCCCGACCTCGACGGACTCGGAGCGGCGGTGGTCGGCGACTACTTGAAGGCGCGGCGGCGGCGCTGACCGAATCGCGGGTAGCGACGAGGATTGTGCATCGTCCGGCTCGCCGAGCCCTGTTTGCTGCCGAGCGCGCGGCAAACGTGTTGGTTCTGGTAAGAATCGGCGCAAGACACGGGTCGCTGGCTGTACAAAAGCTGAGACGTTGAGATAACTTTCCTCTTGTCGGGTAGTTGGGGTCGAGCCTTTCTATCACCGGCAGTCGATTCGTTGAGCGGCGCTGCCGCATGTGAAAGGGGTTTGTCAAATGGGAATACATGTGCTGGGGTCTAAGCGGTTGATCCGCGCGCGGCGCCTGTTCGGCGGCGTAATGGTCGGTTGCGCGTTGGCTCTGGCCGCTCCGGTCGGACTGGCGTTCGCGGCAGAGGGGGACGGAACTGAGGACAACCCCGTGGATACCCGTGGCGATGCGAATCCGATCGCGCAGGCGGTCGGTCGCCCCAACTTCAACGGCGCGCCCGGAAGTTTGAGTCCTGCGGCGGGCAACAACCCGGCCCCGCTCGTTCGCGCCACACAGGCGGTGGGCGACACGATCTTCAACCAGAACAACGCGGTCAACGGGTTCATCGACGATACGTTCGGACAGCCGTATCACAGGGATTACGGTTACAAGAGCACCGGGCTGTCTTACGAAAATCCCGACTTCAACCCCGCGTTGCCCGTCAGCGCTTCAAATCCGCAGTTCATCGTCGATGCCGGTAGCAACGGCCAGTGGCAGGGCGTGCTGAATAACGGCGCCTTCTACAACTTGGCCGGTGGTAGCTACGACCTCGCGCAAGAGGTCGGCGTGCCGCTGCCTTCGGAAGGTGGTTTGGTGCCTAAGGGTGCCACGGTGACGTTCTCAAGCGGCAATACGAAGTTGTCCGGGAATAGTGTCATTGGCGCGAAATGCGTGACCAAGCAGGAAGCTTCCTGCCCGCAGTAGGCTGTCACTTCGAAACGGGTCGGGCCCG
>CAZEHT010000010.1:0-20619 GCA_964511995.1 uncultured Mycobacterium sp. | reverse complement strand
CGGGCCCGACCCGTTTCGCGGCCGGCTTGTTGGCTGGCCGGCTTGTTCGCGGCCGGGTTGCGGGAATCCGCCCCCTATGCCCCTATGGCTCTCCGCCACCGGCGCTGCTTGCGTTTGACGCCGACGCCACCCCACAGCGAGAAGCCCCTGATCATGATCCGTGGGGCGCCCGGCATCCCGGCCGAGTCGACGTCGTGGTCGAAGCCCCCCATCACGCCGATGCCCTTGATCTGCACATTGACCTCCGGCGGCAAGAGGAAGGTCTGCCCGCCCATGATGGAGTACGCGTGGATCTCGACATCGGGCGAAGTGAAGTCGGCGTATCGCAAGTCCACCACGCCGCCGCCCCACAGTGTGAACGTCGTCAACTTCTGCGGCACATTCCATCGGCCGCGCCGCTCGAACGCGCTGGCGATGGCCACCAGCACGGTCGACGGAGCAGGCCGGCATGCGCCGCGACGGATGTTGGCGATGCTCGGTAGGTCCGCCGACAGTTGGTCCAGTTCACGATAGGTCTGAGCGCCGTAGGCCCGGACCAGCCGGCGCTCGTACTCTTCGACGTCGAGCTGCCCCTCCGCGGCGGCATCGTTCAACAACTGAGCCACCTGGACCCGATCGGTATCGGCGGCCTGGATAGACCAGTGCTGAGAGGCTGGTTCGCTCATCGGTACGAAGCCTACGGTGCGCTGCCCAACCGCGAAAGGCCAGACGCTAACCCTGCGCTCGCCCGTCCGGTTCGGCCCAACGCGGCGGGCGCTTCTGCAGGAATGCGAGCATTCCCTCGCGGGCTTCGGCGGAGACGAACAAGCGTGCCGAATCCTGTGCCAGCCGGTCGGCATCCCGGTCGAACCCGGCAAGAATCGAGGCGGTGGTCAATGCCTTGGAAGCGGCCAGGCCCTGCGGTGATCCCTTTCCGATGGCGTCGACGAGTTCGGCGCACGCGGCCGCCGCGTCGTCGACGGCCGCGGTCACCAATCCGATGGCGGCGGCTTCTGCAGCGGCGAACGTCTCACCGGTCAGGTAATAGCGACCGGCCGCGCGCGCGGTCATCTTGGGCAACAGGGTCAGCGAAATGATTGCCGGCGCAACCCCGATACGGGCTTCGGTGAGGGCAAAGGTGCTCTTGGGCCCGGCGACCACGATGTCGCACGCGCCGACGAGGCCAAGACCTCCGGCACGCACGTGACCGTCGACGGCGCCGATCACCGGCAGCGGGCACTCGATGACGTCGCGCAAGAGCATGGTCAGTTCCCGCGCCCGTTCGGTGGCGAGTTCCTCGGGCGAGCCGCCGGAGGCTTCGGAGAGGTCGGCACCCGCGCAGAATGTGCCGCCGGTGTGCCCGACTATCACCACCCGAGTCTGCGGGTCGTCGGCGGCGTCCCGCAGACCCTGGCGCAGCTGCGCGACTAGGGCGGTCGACAACGCGTTGCGATTGTGTGGCGAGTTGAGCGTCAGGTGGGCGGCTTTAGTGCCTGTTTCAGTCGCGCCGCGGTATTCGACCAGGATGGGCATCAGTATGAACGGGGCAGGCCGAGTGATGTCTGGGCGACGAAGTTGAGGATCATCTCTCTGCTGACAGGCGCGATGCGCGCCAGGCGGGAGGCGGTGAGCACCGAGGCAATGCCGTACTCCTTGGTCAGCCCGTTGCCGCCCAGGCACTGGACCGCCTGGTCGACTGCTCGAACCGAGGCTTCACCCGCGGCGTACTTGGCCATGTTGGCCGCCTCGGCGGCGCCCGCCTCGTCGCCGGTGTCGTACAGCGTCGCAGCCTTCTGCATCATCAGCCTGGCGAGTTCGACTTCGATGTGGTTGGCCGCCAGGGGGTGCGAGATCCCCTGGTGCGCGCCGATCGGCGTCTTCCAGACCTGGCGGGTCTTGACATACCCGGTGGCCTTGCCGATCGCGAAACGGCCCATCCCGACCGCGTTGGCCGCGCCCATGATCCGTTCTGGGTTCAGGCCCGCGAACAACTGCGCGATCGCGGCATCCTCGGCGCCGACCAGCGCGTCGGCGGGCAGCCGGACGTCGTCGAGGAAAACCTGGAACTGGAACTCTGGGCTGACCATCTCCATCGGTATCCGGGTGAAGTGAAATCCCGGCGTGTCGGTGGGAACGACGAACAATGCGGGCCGCAGGTTGCCTGTCTTCGCCTCCTCGGTGCGGCCGACCACCAGAACGGCCTGCGCCTGGTCGACTCCGGAGATGAAGACCTTCTGGCCGTTGAGAATCCACTCACTCCCGTCGCGACGTGCGGTGGTGGTGATCCGGTGCGAATTGGAGCCCGCGTCCGGTTCGGTAATGGCGAACGCCATGGTGATCGAGCCGTCGGCGATGCCCGGGATCCACCGCAGCTTCTGCTCCTCGGTGCCGAACCTGGAGATGATGGTGCCATTGATGGCGGGCGAGACCACCATCATCAGGAGGGGCGAACCGGCGGCCGCCATCTCCTCCATCACCAGCGACAGCTCGTACATGCCGGCGCCGCCGCCGCCGTATTCTTCGGGCAGGTTGACCCCGATGAAGCCGAGTTTTCCTGCCTCCGACCATAATTCGGTGGTGTGTTCCCCTGCCCTCGCCTTCTCCAGGTAGTAGTTCTCGCCGTAGTTGGCGGCCATCGCGGTCACGGCATTTCGCAAGGCCCGCCGTTCGTCGTTCTCGACGAAACCGGTGTCGGTCATGGTTGTCGCTCCGATCACTGTGATCCCCCTGACTCTGATTCCCCCGAATCCACCCGTGCCAGCACGGCGCCCACGTCGACCTGCTGACCCGCTTCGACGCGGAGTTCGGCTAGGACACCGTGAGCGGGCGCGGTGACGGTGTGCTCCATTTTCATGGCTTCCAGCCAGACCAGGGGCTGGCCAGCCGTTACCCGGTCCCCGGCTCGCGCGCCCACGCGGATCACCAGTCCGGGCATCGGGGCCAGCAACGACCCCTTGTCGAGCGTCGATTCGGGGTCGGCGAACCTGGGCAGCGCGGTTAATTCCACAGTGCCCAGCGGTGAATCGACGAACACCAGGTCGTCGTGGTGGCACACGTCGAAGGCCGTTTCCGCGTCTGCCGCATCGGCAAGAACAACCCGCGTGGGCGTAGCGGACACCAATCGGACACCTTCGTCGCCGGGAAGTGCCAGTCCGGTGCGGGTGAACCGGTACCGGATCCGCTGGTCGGTGCCGTCGGCGCCGCGATAGGTTTTGACCTGGTCGGGGGACGCCAGATTACGCCAACCGTTTGGTATTCCCGGTAAGACCTTGGCGGTGCGGCGGTTGTATTCGGCATCGGCGAGCGCGGCCGCCACCGCGGAAAGGCGTGTGGTGTGCCCGCCGGCCAGCGGTGCGGCAAGTTCCGCCAGACCGTGTTTGTCGAAGAACGCGGTGTCCGTCGCGCCGTCGAGGAACGCCGGATGACGAAGGATGTTGACCAGCAGATCGCGGTTGGTGCGTACGCCGTGCACCCGGGTGCGGGTGAGCGCGTCGGCGAGTAGCGCCACGGCCCGCCGGCGGTTCGGAGCGTAGGAGATCACCTTGGCCAGCATCGGGTCGTAATGGATGGATACCACCGAGCCGTCCACGATGCCCGAGTCCACTCGGATGCCAGTGCCCACGGGACCTTCGAATTCGGTCCGTGCCGACGGCACCGCGAAGTGGTGGACGACGCCGGCCTGCGGTTGCCAGCCTCTCGCTGGGTCTTCGGCATACAGCCGAGCCTCTATTGAATGTCCTTGTGCGACAGGAGGAGCAGCATCCAACCGATATCCGGATGCGATGTGCAGCTGCAATTCGACGAGGTCTACTCCGGTGGTCGCCTCGGTGATGGGGTGCTCCACCTGCAGACGGGTGTTCATCTCCAGGAAATAGAACCGGCCGCCCTGCCCGGCCGCGTCGTCGGCCAGGAACTCGACCGTGCCCGCGCCGGTGTAGCCGATCGCCCCGGCAGCCAGCCGCGCGGCTTCGAAGAGCTTATCGCGCATGCCCCGTGTGCATTCCACAAGAGGTGAAGGCGCCTCCTCGATGATCTTCTGGTGACGGCGCTGGATGGAACACTCACGCTCGCCGACCGCCCAGACGGTGCCGTGTGCGTCGGCCATCACCTGCACCTCGATATGACGGCCGGTGGGCAGGTAGCGCTCGCAGAACACCGTGGGATCGCCGAACGCCGAGTTGGCTTCGCGTCGTGCGGCTTCCAGTTCGCGTGGCAGGTCGGCGAGGTCGGTCACCACCCGCATACCCCGCCCGCCGCCGCCCGCGGAAGCCTTCACCAGCACCGGCAGCTGCTCCCGAGTCACCGCATCGGGATCGAGCTGGTCGAGAACCGGGACCCCCGCCGCCGCCATCAACTTCTTCGACTCGATCTTCGAGCCCATCGCCCGTACAGCCGCGACGGGCGGACCGATCCAGATCAGACCAGCCTCGATCACCGCCGCCGCGAAATCGGCGTTCTCCGAATGAAACCCGTAGCCGGGATGGACGGCATCGGCACCTGCCGCCTTCGCCGCGGCCAGCAGCGCGTCGATGTCCAGGTAGCCGTTGGTCCTGTCCAGCCGGACGCGGACGTCGGCCTCGGCGACATGGGGTGCACGTGCGTCGGGATCGGTGTAGACGGCCACGGTGCCGATTCCCAGTCGTCGGCAGGTTGCGAACACCCGGCGGGCGATCTCACCGCGGTTGGCCACCATCACTTTTGTAATGTCGGGGGCGGGCTCGTGGGTGATGACGTGGGCGAGGTCATGGCCGCTGGGAGCTTCGTGCATCGCGGGCTCCTCTACATCCGGAAGACGCCGAAGTTCGACGTCCCCTCAATCGGGGCACTGGCGATGGCGGACAGGCACATTCCCAGCACGGCGCGGGTGTCGCGGGGGTCGATGACGCCGTCGTCGTAGAGCATCCCCGACAGCACCATGGGCAGCGACTCGGCCTCGATCTGCCCCTCGACCGCCGCACGCAGAGCGGCGTCGGCGGCCTCGTCGACTTGCTGGCCCCGGGCTTCGGCGGCAGCCCGGCTGACGATCGACAGAACGCCGGCGAGCTGTGCGCCGCCCATGACCGCGGACTTCGCACTGGGCCAAGCGAATAGGAAGCGGGGATCGTAGGCGCGTCCGCACATTCCGTAGTGGCCGGCGCCGTAGGACGCGCCGATCAGCAGCGAGATGTGCGGGACGGTGGAGTTCGACACGGCGTTGATCATCATCGACCCGTGCTTGATCATCCCGCCTTCCTCGTAGGCCTTGCCGACCATGTAGCCGGTCGTGTTGTGCAGGAACAACAGTGGGGTGTCGGACCGGTTGGCCAGCTGGATGAACTGAGTGGCCTTCTGCGACTCGTCGCTGAACAGCACGCCGCGGTGGTTGGCCAGGATACCCAGCGGATAGCCGTGCAGCATTGCCCAGCCGGTGACAAGGGAGCTGCCGTACAGCGGTTTGAACTCGTCGAATTCCGAGCCGTCCACGATGCGGGCGATCACTTCGCGGGGGTCGAAAGGGATGCGCAGATCTGCCGGAACAATGCCGAGGAGTTCCTCCTCCGGGTAGCGCGGTGGGGTGAACGGCCGCGACTCCGGGCCCTGTTTGCGCCAGTTCAGACGGGCGACGATGCGACGGCCGATTCGGATGGCGTCGAGTTCATCGACCGCGAAGTAGTCAGCCAGACCGGAAGTGCGGGAATGCATGTCGGCACCACCGAGGGACTCGTCGTCGGACTCCTCACCCGTGGCCATCTTGACGAGCGGGGGACCGGCCAGAAACACCTTCGAGCGTTCCTTGATCATCACCACGTGGTCGGACATGCCGGGGATGTAGGCGCCACCCGCGGTGGAGTTGCCGAACACCAGGGCGATGGTCGGAATGCCGGCCGCGGAGAGTCGCGTCAGGTCCCGGAATCCCTGGCCGCCGGGGATGAAGATCTCCTTCTGCACGGTCAGATCGGCACCACCCGACTCGACCAGAGAGATCATCGGCAGCCGGTTCTCCAGCGCAATCTGGTTGGACCGCAACATCTTCTTCAACGACCATGCGTTCGTGGTGCCGCCCTTGACGGTCGGGTCGTGTGCGTTGACGACGCACTCGACCCCCTCGACGACCCCGATGCCGGTCACCACGCTGGCGCCGACCTGGTAGTTGGTGCCGTACGCGGCCAGTGGGCTCAGTTCCAGGAACGGCGAGTCGGGGTCGATGAGCATCTCGATACGTTCGCGGGCGGTCATCTTGCCGCGGCCATGGTGGCGGTCGACGTACTTCGGGCCGCCGCCGGCGACCGCCTTGGCGTGTTCGGTCTCGAGTTCGACAAGCTTGGCCCGCATCGCCTCGGCGGCCTCGATGTAGGCGGTCGAGTGCGGCTCGAGCACCGACTTCAGTGGACTCATGACTGGTATCCGAGCCTCTTGGCGGCGAGGCTGGTGAGGATCTCGGTCGTTCCTCCACCGATACCGAGAATGCGCATGTCGCGGTACTGGCGTTCGACTTCCGATTCGGCCATGTAGCCCATGCCACCGAACAGTTGGACCGCCTGGTTGGCCACCCATTCGCCGGCCTCGACGGCGGTGTTCTTGGCGAAGCAGACCTCGGCGATCAGATCGGCCTCCCCGGCCATCTGTCGCTGCACCACATGCCGGGAGTAGACGCGCGCGACGTCGATGCGCCGGGCCATCTCGGCCAGGGTGTTCTGCACGGACTGCCGGGAGATCAGCGGCCGACCGAACGTCTCACGGTCCCGGCACCACCGCACGGTCAGGTCGAGGCAGCGCTGGGCACTCGAATAGGCTTGCGCGGCAAGGCCGATCCGTTCGGCGACGAATGCCGCAGCGATCTGGGCGAAGCCGGTGTTCTCCGCTGCGACCAGGTTGGCAGCCGGAACCCGCACGTCGGTGTAGCTCAGTTCGGCGGTGTCCGACGAACGCCAGCCCATCTTCTGCAGCTTGCGTGTCACGGCGAAGCCGGGCGTGCCCTTTTCGACGACGAGCAGCGACACCCCCGCCGCCCCGGGTCCTCCGGTGCGGACCGCGGTGACGACGTAGTCTGCACGCACGCCGGAGGTGATGTAAGTCTTGGCACCGTTGACGATGTAGTGGTCGCCCGCCCTGACCGCAGTGGTGCGCAGGTGGCCCACGTCCGATCCGCCACCCGGCTCGGTGATGGCCAGTGACCCGATCTTGGAGCCCTGCAGCGTCGGTCGCACGAACGTGTCGATGAAATATTCGTCACCGGAGGCAGCCATGTGCGGAACCGCGATTCCGGAGGTGAACAGCGATGCGAAAACACCTCCGGGACAACCTGACTCGTGCATCTCCTCGCAGATCACCACTGAGTCCGCGGCATCGCCGCCGCCCCCGCCGACCGCTTCGGGCAGGTGCGCGCCCAGCAGGCCGGCGGCCCCGGCCTTGTGGTGCAGGTCGCGTGGGAGCTCGCCTTCGACCTCCCAGTGGTCGGCGTGGGGCAGGATCTCGCGTTCGGTGAAACCGCGCACGGTCTTGCGGAGTTCGTCGCGCTCGGGGCTGGTCCACACGGTCATGGCAGCAATGCCTCCGGGATCTCGACGTAGCGGCTGCGCAGCCATTCACCCAGCCCTTTGGCCTGTGGGTCGAAGCGGGCCTGGTAGGCGACACCCTTGCCGAGGATGCCGTCGATGACGAAGTTGACCGCGCGCAGATTGGGCAGCAGGTAGCGGGTGACGCCCAGCCCGCCAGCTTCGGGCAGCAGTTCTCGGAGCTTGTCGACGGTCAGGGTGTGGGCGAGCCAGCGCCATTGGTCGTCGGTGCGCACCCAGACGCCGACGTTGGCCGATCCGCCCTTGTCGCCGCTGCGTGCTCCCGCGATCGCGCCCAGCGGCACGCGGCGTGTCGGTGCCGGCGGCAGAGGTTCGGGAAGCTGTGGATCGTCGGCGTCACGCAGCGGCACAGTTTGCGCGCAGGGCGCGATATCGACCCGGGTACCGTCGGCGTGGACCGCGATGTGCGCAACCTCGGCCGCGTCGACGAACCTCGCGGTGAACACCCCGTAGACCTGGCCGTCGCCCGGCGGTGAGGTCACGTTGAAGCCGGGATAGCTGGCCAGCGCGAGTTCGACGGCCGCCGACGAGAATCGGCGCCCGACCTTGACGGGGTCGGTGTCGCGGGCGACGCAATGCAGCAGTGCGCTGGCCGACTCCTCGGTCTGGGCGTCCGGGTGGTCGGTGCGCGCCAGGCTCCATTGCAGCTCGGCGGGTTTGGCGTCGAGGCGCGATTCCAGTTGGCGGCGCACCAGGTCGGCCTTCGCCTCGATGTCCAAGCCGGTGAGCACGAAGGTCATGGTGTTGCGGACGCCGCCGATGCTGTTGAGCGAAACCTTCAGCGTCGGCGGCGGGGGTTCGCCGCGCACACCGCTGATCCGGACGCGGTCGGGCCCGTCGTCGCGGAGCACGGCGGTGTCGATGCGGGCAGTGACGTCGGGGTTGGCGTACCGTGCGCCGGTGATCTCGTAGAGGAGTTGTGCGGTGACCGTGCCGCTGCTGACTTCGCCTCCGGTGCCCGGATGCTTGGTGATCACCGAGGAGCCGTCCGCGTAGACCTCGGCAAGCGGGAAACCCGGATGGTCGAGGGACTCGACCTCGGTGAAGAACGCGTAGTTGCCGCCGGTGGCCTGGGTGCCGCATTCGATGACATGGCCGGCCACCACGGCCCCGGCCAGGCGGTCGAAGTCGGATTTACCCCACCCGAAGTGCGCGGCCGCCGGGCCGACGATGACCGATGCGTCGGTCACCCGGCCGGTCACCACAACGTCGGCTCCCGAGTTGAGGCAATCCACGATGCCCCACGCGCCGAGGTAGGCATTGGCGGTCAGGGGTGTACCGAATCCCAGTTCTTCGGCTCGGTCCAAGAGGTCGTCCCCCTGCACGTGAGCGACGTTGACCGCCAGGCCGAGCTTGTCCGCCAGTGTGCGCACCGCGCCGGCCAGTCCGGCGGGGTTCAGTCCGCCCGCGTTGCTGACGATGCGCACATTGCCGGCAAGCGCCAGGCCCAGGCACTCCTCGAGCTGGGTGAGGAATGTCTTGGCGAATCCGCGGTCGGGGTTCTTCATGCGGTCGCGGCCGAGGATGAGCATGGTCAGTTCGGCAAGATAGTCGCCGGTGAGGAAATCCAGGTCACCGCCGGTGAGCATCTCCCGCATGGCCGACAGCCGGTCGCCGTAGAAGCCCGAGCAGTTGCCAATGCGTACAGCAGTCGTCAAAGGAGGCACTCCTTAAGCGTCCGGCACCCGACCAACCAACCGGTAGGTTACTCGTTGGGGCCGTTTCCGCGTCAAGGGGTGTCGGTTGGGCGACGTTTTGGTGCCGACGCTGGTCACCGGTTATTCTGGCCGACAACTGTCAACCGCCGGACGCCAACCTCTTTGCGCGGCGGTCCCCTGATCGAGGAGTCCCGTAATGGCCGTGCCCAAGCGCCGGATGTCGCGCGCGAACACCCGTAGTCGGCGCGCGCAGTGGAAGGCCGAGGCCACCGGCTTGGTCAACGTCACCGTTGCCGGACGCCGGCACCGGGTGCCGCGCCGGCTGCTCAAGGCGGCCCGGCTCGGCTTGATCGACCTCGACAAGCGCTGATCCCGGTCGTTTCCGTCGGTCAGGTGCGCATGCGCTCCGCGCGCCTCTCAGCATGGTCTCAGGCGTTGGGATAACACTGGTGGCCGTGCGAATTCTTGTCGTCGACGACGATCGTGCCGTCCGGGAGTCGTTACGCCGGTCGCTCGCCTTCAACGGCTATTCGGTGTCCTTGGCCGAGGACGGCGTGGAGGCACTGAATTCGATCGCCGCCGACCGCCCGGACGCGCTGGTCCTCGACGTCATGATGCCCAGGCTGGATGGACTCGAAGTGTGTCGGCAGCTGCGCAGCATCGGTGACGACCTGCCGATCCTGGTGCTGACGGCGCGCGATTCCGTCTCGGAGCGCGTCGCGGGCCTTGACGCGGGCGCTGACGACTACCTGCCCAAGCCTTTTGCGCTGGAAGAGCTCCTGGCACGGATGCGGGCGCTGTTGCGCCGCACCGGGCCGGGTGACAAGCCCGAGTCGGTGGCGATGAGATTTGCCGACCTCACCCTCGACCCGGTGACCCGGGAGGTGACTCGCGGCACCCGGCAGATCAGCCTGACCCGCACCGAGTTTGCGCTCCTTGAGATGCTGATCGCCAACCCGCGACGGGTGCTTACGCGCAGTCGCATCCTCGAAGAGGTGTGGGGCTTCGATTTCCCGACCTCCGGCAATGCACTCGAAGTCTACGTCGGCTATCTGCGTCGCAAAACCGAGGCCGAAGGGGAACCGCGCCTGATCCACACCGTGCGGGGGGTGGGTTACGTGCTGCGCGAGACCCCGCCCTGATGTCGCTGTCGAAGCGCCGTCCACAGCGGAGGGCTCCGTTGCGGACGACCGCGTCCGTGTCGTTGCGGTGGCGGGTGATGTTGCTGGCGATGTCGATGGTGGCAATGGTCGTCGTGCTGGTCGCGACCGTCGTCTACGCGGTGGTGTACACGGCATTGCACGAGGACATCGACAACCAGCTGCAGAGCAGGGCACAGCTCCTTATCGCCAGCGGCTCGCTGTCCGCCGATCCGGGCAAGGCCATCGAAGGCAGCGCCTACTCCGATGTGAACGCGATGCTGATCATCCCCGGGCGGTCGATCTACACCGCCAATCAACAGGGCCAGACACTGCCCGTGGGCGAAACGGAGAAGGCGGTGATCCGCGGTGACCTCTTGATGTCCCGGCGGACCGCGATGAACCAGCGGGTACTGGCCATCCACTTGCCAAACGACAGCACGCTGCTGATTTCCAAGAGCCTGGCGCCCACCCAGGCCGTGATCACCAAGCTCCGCTGGGTGTTGTTGCTCGTCGGGGGGATCGGGCTGGCGGTGGCGGCAGTGGCCGGGGGGATGGTGACCCGGACCGGGTTGCGGCCGGTCGCCCGGTTGACCGAGGCGGCCGAACGGGTCGCGCGCACCGACGACCTGCGGCCGATTCCAGTGTTCGGCAGCGACGAGCTGGCGCGGTTGACGGAAGCGTTCAACATGATGCTGCGCGCACTGGCCGAATCGCGCGAGCGCCAGGCCCGGCTTGTCACCGACGCCGGGCACGAGCTGAGAACCCCGCTGACGTCCCTGCGGACCAACGTCGAACTGCTGATGGTCTCAATGGCGCCCGGAGCGCCGCGAATACCCGAGTCCGAAATGGCTGAACTGCGCGCCGACGTCATCGGCCAGATCGAGGAATTGTCGACGCTCGTAGGCGATTTGGTCGACCTCGCACGCGACGACGGCGGTGGCGTGGTTCACGAGCAAGTGGACATGACCGAACTGGTTGACCGCTGCTTGGAGCGCGTCCGGCGCCGGCGCAACGACATCGAGTTCGACGTGGCTATCACCCCGTGGCAGGTCTACGGGGATGCTGCCGGGTTGACGCGTGCGGTGCTCAATCTGCTCGACAACGCCGCCAAGTGGAGCCCCCCGTCGGGGCGCGTTTCGGTTCGGCTGAGGCGCGCCGACGATTCCCACGCCGAACTCGTCGTCTCCGACCGGGGACCGGGAATACCGCTGCAGGAACGCAGACTGGTGTTCGAGCGGTTCTACCGGTCGGCCGCAGCGCGCGCGATGCCTGGTTCGGGCCTCGGCCTGGCGATCGTCAGGCAGGTCGTCCTCAAACATGGTGGCGCGCTGCGTGTCGACGACACCGTGCCCGGCGCGGCTCAGCCCGGTACGTCGGTCTTCGTGTGGCTTCCCGGGCGGCCGGGCTATCCGGCTTATCCGCCCGCCGACGGCGGACATTTCGCTGCCGATCGGGAATCAGGGTCAAAGTCATCGCTGAAACCGAACGTTATCTCAGTGGATTCTCAGTCGATCGGCGCACAGTGATGGCAACGATTTCGCTGACTGCGGCCGGGCACGGTGCCCGGCCGCGGACGACTCAAAGGACGTGACGTAATTCCAATGACGAACGACCCGAGGTATTCGCCGGCGCCGCGGGGGCTCGGAGCCGGCCCCCACCAGCCGATGCCCCCGGTGTATCCCGGTCAGTATGATCAGCGCGGCCCCCAACAGCCTTACGACTGGCGGTACGCGGTCCAGCCGCCGTCCTACGGTCCTTACCGTCCGATGAGCGCCCCAGCCCCGGGAAGTGACAGTGCGGCACTGGCCGGGACCGCCGCGTCACAGAAGCGTCCGCGAGCAGGAGCGCTGGCCGCGGGGGCCGTCGTCATCGCGATGGTCTCAGCGGGAATCGGCGGCGGGGTGGCCATGTTGGCCACGCCCGACGTGTCAGGCGCGCACAGAGGGAGCATCTCGTCGGAGACCGCGCCGAGCGTTCCAGCGGCCAATCTCTCGCCGGGTTCCGTCGAGCAGGTCGCGGCGAAGGTGGTGCCCAGTGTCGTCAAGCTCGAGACGGATCTCGGCCGTGCCAATGAAGAGGGCTCGGGCGTTATCTTGACCGCCGACGGACTGATCCTGACGAACAACCACGTCGTGTCGGCCGCCAAGGGCGGCCCTCCCGGTCCGGATGACCCGGATGTCAGGGACGCGGGCAAGCCGATCACCACGGTGTCCTTCTCGGACGGCCGGTCCGCATCGTTCACGGTGGTCGGCACCGATCCAGCCAGCGACATCGCGGTGGTCAAGGCTCAAGGGGTGTCCGGGTTGACGCCGATCACCCTCGGCTCGTCCGCCGACCTGCGGGTCGGTCAGAACGTGGTGGCCATCGGCTCACCGCTGGGCCTGGAGGGCACCGTGACCACGGGCATTGTCAGCGCATTGAATCGCCCCGTTTCCACAGCCGGCGACGCGGCCAACCAGAACACGGTGCTCGACGCCATTCAGACCGACGCCGCCATCAACCCCGGCAATTCCGGTGGCGCGCTGGTGAACATGCAGGGCGAATTGATCGGAATCAACTCGGCGATCGCGACGATGGGTGGCGACTCCAAGGACGCCCAGAGCGGGTCGATCGGGCTTGGTTTCGCGATTCCCGTCGATCAGGCCAAGCGCATCGCCGACGAATTGATCAGCACCGGCTCGGCCTCGCACGCCTCTCTCGGGGTGCAGGTCAGCAACGACCGAACCATCCACGGCGCCAAGATCGTCGACGTCACCGAGGGCGGCCCGGCCGCCACCGCGGGCCTGCCGTCGGATGTGGTGATCACTAAGGTCGACGACCGGCCGATCACCAGTTCGGACGCTTTGGTTGCGGCGGTGCGATCCAGGGCCCCCGGCACGAAGGTGTCCTTGACCTTTGTCGACACCTCTGGAAACAATCCGCGGACGCTCGTCGTCACGCTTGGCAAGGCCGCGCAATGACGAGATTGGTTTCGCCGTGGGTGCCGGCCGGATATACGGTGAATCCCATGGAACAGCCTGTCGAGCTGGTGGGTAGGGCGCTGGTGGTCGTTGTCGACGACCGCACCGCACATGGCGAAGAGGACCATAACGGGCCGTTGGTGACCGAATTGCTGGGAGAGGCCGGATTCCTGGTCGACGGCGTGGTCGTCGTGGCCGCCGACGAAATCGAAATCCGCAACGCGCTCAACACCGCCGTCATCGGGGGAGTCGACCTGGTGGTGTCCGTGGGTGGTACCGGTGTCACACCGCGCGACGTCACGCCCGAGGCCACCCGCGAGATCCTCGACCGCGAGTTGCTGGGGATCGCAGAGGCGTTGCGTGCTTCCGCGCTGTCCGCGGGCATCATCGACGCGGGGCTCTCGCGCGGATTGGCGGGCATTTCCGGAAGCACGCTGGTGGTTAACATCGCCGGATCCCGCTACGCGGTCCGCGACGGGATGGCGACGTTGTACCCTTTGGCGCGCCAGATCATCGGCCAGCTATCCAGTTTGGAGATTTGAGAGTTGCCGGGACGCACGTAAGGGTCTCCTTCCTTGTGCGGCCCGCGGCAGCTCTCGCAAACTCCGTTCTCGGAAAGCGCGTCTAAATGGCGTGATATACGGAAATGGCCAAAATGTGATCTTTGTCACACTGAGGGACGATTGTTACCTGACGGACGGAAGGGACTGTGACTGCAGTTAACAGTCATCAGGCGGAGACAAGCGTCTGGGAGTCATCGGTCGGGCGAGATCAAGAAGCCGCGCGAGAGGCATCGGAGCGCGAACAATGGTTGCGCGAAAACATTCCTCCCCACCATGTTTGACATAAAGCCGCTGGTTGTTGGCTCGCGTGTGCACAGGAGGTGAAATTTCGCCACGGCCGGCGGTTGCCCGTCGATAGCGGACCGGACGTGGCGACGTGTGACCACTCGCGGTGTCCCGTTGAGTGATGGTTACCCTCAGCAAAGCTTTTGACCTCATGGCGGGGTCGCTGCGACGGGGACCGCCACGTTGCCGCCTAGATGCCGTCCCGTTATGTTCCTCGTGTCATCAACGATGAGCAAAGCGTAAGAGCTGCGTGTGAGGCTGCTCATTTCGCCGTTCTTGGTGCGTGTGAGGTGTCAGCATGCCAAGCACGAACAACGTAGACTCGGTGAACCTAGGATCACCGCCGACACAGCTGGGGAGCAGATGAAGGTATTCAGTCGGGTGCTGGTTGCGCTCATCGCTGCTGTGGCAGCGTTGTTCGTCGGCTCAGGCACCTCACATGCTGGCTTGGACAATGAGCTGAGCCTGGTTGATGGCAAGGGCCGCACCCTGACCATTCAACAGTGGGATACGTTCCTGAACGGCGTCTTCCCGCTCGACCGCAACAGGCTGACCCGTGAGTGGTTCCACTCGGGCCGTGCGGTGTACAACGTGGCAGGCCCGGGCGCCGACGAGTTCCAGGGATCCCTCGAGCTGGGCTATCAGGTGGGTTTCCCCTGGTCGCTGGGCGTCGGCATCAACTTCAGCTACACCACGCCGAACATCCTGCTCGATGACGCTGACATCTCCCCGGCAGGCTTCAACCCCTTGGGCTCGGTCATCACCCCGAACCTCTTCCCGGGGGTGTCGATCTCCTCTGATCTGGGCAACGGCCCCGGCATCCAGGAAGTCGCCACGTTCTCGGTGGACGTCGCGGGCCCGGCCGGCGCCGTCGCCGTCTCGAACGCTCACGGAACGGTCACCGGTGCTGCCGGTGGTGTGCTGCTGCGTCCGTTCGCACGGCTGATCTCTCACGATGGTGACAGCGTCACAACCTACGGCGAAGCCTGGAACATGAACTGACATGCTGACGGGTTCGGCCCCCGGCACATGCCGGGGGCCGAACTCGCTTCTCAAGGTGCGCGTCACCGCCCTTCGTAGTTCTCGGGGATGGCCGGGGGAACGGTGTTTCCGTGCTTGCCCGCCGGCTGGGTGCCTCCCTGTTGCAGCAGGTCGCGAATCTCGGTAAGCAGCGTCAGTTCGGTTTCTTCCTCTTCCACCTTGGTGTCGAGTTCCTTGAGCTTCTTGTAGGGAGTGACGATCACGAAGTACACGACCGCCGCGACGATCAGGAAGTTCAGCGCCGACATCAGCACCGCGTTGAGATCGACGAACACGTCGTCGCCAAGCGGAATCTTCAAAAAGCCGTACTGCCGGTCGGGAGTGGCGCCGATGCGGTCGATGAGCGGCTGGACGACGTTTTCGGTGAAGGCCGTTACCAGGCCAGTGAACGCGGCGCCGATGACGACCGCAGTGGCCAGGTCGATGACATTGCCGCGGGCGATGAACTCTCGAAACCCCTTGAGCATGGATTGACCTTTCTTGTGGGAATCATTCCTGCATTGATCGACGTTAGTCCGCCTGCGTGGACGCATGTTTAGCTCTGCGTAAGGTTTGATGCGGCCGTAAGCGCGGCGAGACATAGCGAGGTGGGGCGACTCGCCAGGGGCAGCGTTCCGAAAACACGGAAATGGCCTATCAGAGCACGTCAATGCAGTGTCAGCGTGATCGTTTGCACGAGCGTGGCGCCGGCGACGATGTTAGCGGTGGCGGCCGGAAGCGCTACGAGCACGACTCGATCCCTCGATGCGGCCGACTTCTCCCGGTCCGGAACCGACACCACGACGGCCCCGGTGGCGATCACTCGCGGCTGAGCCTCGGATCCCCCCGTCGGTGCAGCCACGATGTCGACGACGTCGCCGGCGCGTACAAGGTCTAAGACAGCACCGTCGGCAAGCTGCAGCGGCACGGCACGGGCATCAGGACCGGCGGTTTCCTGGGTGAGACGCGCGCCTACGAGGCGGACATCGGTGATGACTTCGCCTCGCCGCACCGGGCCGGCTACCGTCGCACCGAGCACCGCGTCCCACTCGGATTGGGAGCCGTCGGGAAGGGTATCGATGAGCCGGCTCTCGAGTTGCACATCCTCGGTGGTGATAGCAACACCGGGTTTGATGTCGCGGGCGGCAACAACGGTCTGGCGGTGGCCGCCGTGCGGGTCGGAGCGCAGGGCCAGGATGGCGGCCAGCGCCACCAGCACGGCGGCCGCACCGCGCCGCGCCGAGGTGGTGTGAACCCAGTCCGGCTGCAGACCCTGGCGCAGCCGGGTCAGCGCGGTCGGATTGAGCGAACCGTTTGCCGACTCTTTGATCGGGCCGTTGGGTGGGCCCTTGAATGGACCCTTGAGGTTTCCGTGCCGCGACACCATGACGACACGTTAGGTGGCTCGCGCAGCGCCGGTGTGCGCCGTGGACGCCCCCTGTGGAAGTAGCAGCCGGGCTCGCGCTGGTAGCGCCAGTAGGTTCCTACTAATAAGCGCAAATAGGCGCCGGTAAGCTATGACCCGACGGCGGCTGCGGGGGCGGGCTTGGAGCTGCTGCTCCGGTCGGGGGCACTGCTCGATTTCTCGCTCTTGCCCGCGCCGTCGGACTTCTCGCCGCCACTCGATCCCGACGATTCCGAACGTTCGGCCGACGATTTCTTGGCGGACTCGCGATTGTCGGTTCGATAGAAACCGGCGCCCTTGAACACCACGCCGACTGAGTTGAACAGCTTGCGAAGCCGGCCCGAGCACTTGGCGCACGTGGTCAGCGCATCGTCGGAAAACGCCTGGACCGCGTCGAACCGGTCATCGCAATCGGTACACGCGTAGCTGTAGGTGGGCACGGAAACCTCCGGATGAGCAGACTGTTAGCACTCTACTGTGTCAAGTGCTAGAACGGCTATGTGGTGTTGGTCATTCCCCGGTGGTGACGAACCGCACCACACCCCTGTGTGGCGTCAGCGCGTCGGTCATCCGGATGTCATGCGGCTCGGCGGGGAGTCGGTCGACCAGTTCCTCGTCGCGCACGATGGCCACCAGCCGTGCCGCAGGGTCGCGAAGTGGCAGCGACCGGTCGTAGTAGCCGGCGCCGCGACCCAGTCTGATGCCGGTCGCGTCGACGGCCAGCGCGGGCACGATCACCACCTCCGCCTCACCGATCGCCGTCGCGGGAAGTGGAGTTCCGGCGGGCTCTCGCAGTCCGTAACGACCGGCTACGAGCTCTCCGCGGCGGTATGGCCCCCAGGACAGGGGCATGGGTGTTCCATCGGGTGCCGTTGCTGTAATGGGCAGCAGTATCCGCGAAGCCACCGTTTCCAGAGCGTCGAGCATTCCCTCCGCGCCGGGTTCGGTGCCTACTGGAACATAAGCGCATACGGTGCTCACGTGCAGGTCGGCGAGTAGCGGCAATAAGTGGGTGATGAGGGCCGCCGTGTCGGCCGCTCGTGCGGTTTCGGTAGTCTTACGCCGGGCAGCAATTAGTTGCTGGCGTAGCGCAGCCTTTGGGGTGTTCATGTTGGTGAACACAATGGCATCGTGGATGGGAGGTCACAATGCGGTTAGGGGAGTCACCGATGGTACGTGCAGTCGGAGCAATTCCGCACACGGCAATCGTGCCGGCGGCCGGTCTTGGCACACGGTTCTTGCCGGCGACCAAGACCGTCCCCAAAGAGCTCTTGCCCGTCGTGGACACTCCGGGTATCGAGCTGGTAGCGGCCGAGGCCGCGGAAGCGGGAGCGGACCGCCTGGTGATCGTCACCTCCGAGGGCAAGGACGGTGTGGTCGCGCATTTCGTCGAAGACTTGGTGCTCGAAGGCACTTTGGAGGCCCGAGGCAAGCACCTGATGCTAGAGAAAGTGCGTCGGGCGCCCGCGCTGATCAAGGTCGAGTCGGTGGTCCAGGCAGAGCCACTCGGACTGGGGCATGCGGTGATGTGTGTTGAACCCAGGTTGGCGTCGGACGATGATGCCGTGGCGGTTCTGCTTCCCGACGACCTGGTGCTGCCTACGGGTGTCCTGGAAACCATGGCGAAGGTCCGCGCCAAGCGCGGCGGCTCCGTGTTGTGCGCCATCGAGGTGCCCCGCGAGGAGATCAGCGCTTACGGTGTGTTCGACGTCGAAATCGTTCCGGACGCGGTCAACCCGAATGTGCTGCGCGTGCGGGGCATGGTGGAGAAGCCGACCGCGGACGACGCTCCGTCGCCGTATGCGGCGGCGGGGCGGTACATCCTTGACCGGGCCATCTTCGGCGCACTCAAGCGGGTGCAGCGGGGTGTCGGGGGCGAAATCCAGCTGACCGACGCAATCGCCCTGCTCATCGCCGAAGGGCATCCCGTCCACGTGGTCGTGCACCGCGGCTCCCGACACGACCTGGGAAATCCCGGCGGTTACCTCAAGGCTGCGGTTGACTTTGCGTTGGATCGCGATGACTATGGCCCGGAGCTGCGCCGCTGGTTGGTCGCGCGCTTGGGCCTGACCGAGCAGTAGCCGGCGCCGGTCCGGCGGATGCGCTGATCGGGCCCCTTGACGGCAGAAAGGCGCCAAGTGCGTTCGGTGGAAGAGCAGCAGGCCCGCGTGCAGGCGGCGGCCGTCGCGCCGAGACCCGTGCGCGTTGCCATCGCCGAGGCGCAGGGTCTGATGTGCGCCGAGGAGGTGGTGACCGAGAGGCCGCTGCCGGGGTTCGATCAGGCGGCGATAGACGGCTACGCGGTGCGTAGTGTGGATGTGCTTGCATCGGGGACGAGCGACCGGCCATCGGGCAGCGACGTCAGCCTGCCGGTGATCAGTTCGATCGAGGCAGGCGCGCGCACACCCACCCGCCTGCAGCCCAAGCAGGCTGTGAGGGTCCAGACCGGGGCGCCGATGCCGACCCTTGCCGACGCGGTGCTTCCGCTGCGCTGGACCGATGGCGGGCAGTCGCGGGTGAAGGTGCTTCGGGGCGTGCGTTCGGGGGCCTACGTTCGCCGGGCCGGTGACGATGTGCAGCCCGGTGACGTGGCGGTGCGCGCCGGAACGGTGATCGGAGCAGCGCAGGTGGGCCTTCTCGCCGCCGTGGGGCGAGAAAGGGTGCTGGTTCATCCGCGTCCGCGGCTTACGGTAATGAGCGTCGGCGGGGAACTTGTCGATATTTCGCGCACACCTGGCAACGGCCAGGTGTACGACGTGAACTCCTACGCATTGGCTGCGGCAGGGAGAGATGCCGGCGCCGAGGTCAACCGCGTCGGCATCGTCGACGTCGACGCCAAGAAACTGAAGGAGGCTGTCGAAGGCCAGCTCAGCCGGGCGGAGGTCGTGGTGATCGCCGGCGCGGTGGGCGGTGTGGCGGCCGAAGGCGTGCGGAAGGCGTTATCTGACCTCGGCGAGATGGAGGTGACCCGGATCGCGATGCATCCGGGTTCCGTTCAGGGATTCGGCCAACTCGGCGCGGATCGCGTTCCGGTGTTCCTGTTGCCGGCCAACCCGGTGAGTGCGCTGGTGGTGTTCGAGGTGATGGTTCGGCCGTTGATCCGGCTGTCGCTGGGAAAGCGGCAGCCGATGCGGCGCATCGTCGAGGCGCGCGCCCTTGCGCCGATTTCATCTGTGCCCGGCCGGAAGGGATTTCTGCGTGGTCAGTTGATGCGGGACCAGGACACCGGCGAATACCTTGTCCAGGCGCTCGGGGGTGCGCCCAGCGCGTCGTCGCACCTGCTGGCGACGCTGGCCGAGGCCAACTGCCTGGTCATCGTGCCCAGCGAGGCCGAACAGATCCGTACGGGCGAAATCGTCGACGTAGCGTTCCTTGCCCAGCGCGGCTGAAGAAGGTGAACCTGTTGCGGGGCGGCGGGCCCCATCCGGGCTGGCCGATGGCGGTGGGCCCGCTTCGCGTCGCGGCCGGCCTGGTGCGCCTGCGACCGGTGCGCGTTCGTGACGCGCGGCGGTGGAGTCGCCTCCGATTGGCGGATCGGGAATTGCTGGAGCCGTGGGAGCCGAGCGCTTTGCTGCACTGGAATGCGCGGCATGCGATCACCTCATGGCCCGCGGTGTGCAGCGACGTGCGCGCCGAAGCGCGCCGGGGGCGGATGCTGCCGTTCGTGATCGAACTCGACGGAGAGTTCCGCGGCCAACTGACGATCGGCAACGTCGCGCATGGTGCGCTTCGCTCGGCATGGATCGGCTATTGGGTGGACAGTTCGGTCACCGGCAGGGGAGTGGCCACGGGCGCGGTCGCGTTGGGTCTTGACCACTGCTTCGGCCCGGTGATGCTGCACCGGGTCGAGGCGACGGTGCGGCCGGAGAACATAGCCAGCCGAAAGGTGCTGGCCAAGGCCGGATTCCGTGAGGAGGGCCTGCTGCGGCGCTACCTCGACGTCGACGGCGATTGGCGTGATCATCTGTTGGTCGCACTCACCGCCGAGGAAGTTACCGGTTCGGTTTCAGCGAGTTTGGTGCGTGCGGGTCGCGCCGATTGGGCTTAACCG
>CAZEHT010000009.1:49754-54601 GCA_964511995.1 uncultured Mycobacterium sp. | reverse complement strand
TAAGCAACCCCGGGCGCGCAGAGCGCTACGGGTTCATCTCGTATGTCCCCGCGAGCCCGCGGATCTGGTCGAAGATGCGCGCCGTGCGTTCGTCGTCCCGAACGGGCTTGCGAACCTGGGCGAGCGCCCACTGCTGCTGCGCTTCGGTCGATGTCGTCTTACCGTGCAGCGCGATGGCATACGCGGAGTAATCACGAACGAAGACGCCGAAGATCTCGTCGATGAGGTCGGTGTCCATGCTTCGCAGCTTCGCCTCCTCCAGGATCAGCTGGCCATAGGGCACGAGCGTGAATAACTCCCCGACGGAGAGCTGGAAGTCGAGGTCGGTCTGCTGCTCGCCGGTGGGCGGCGCGGTGGTCATCAGCGTGCCCAGCCCGTCGGCCTGTTCCAGGAACCTGGCGACGTTGGGTAGCTGGGCGAATTCTTCGTATACCGGCCGCCACGGCGCGAACGTGATCTTCGACAGACCCTTTGCGGGGCCTTGATGGAAGAGGAAGGTGTCATCGGCGGCGTCGCGGCGCTTGGAGATTACCGGCAGTGAATCCGACTGGTTGAACAGAAAATTTGGGATGAACTTCAGCACCAGCGCCATGTTGACGTGTGCGGTGCCCTCCAGCCGCGGCATCGCCTTGATGATGGTCGCGCCCATCTCGAAGTAGGTGTCCTTCTCGAATCCGCGCGCGGAGATCACGTCGAGCAGGTCGTCCATGATCCGTTCGGTCTGGCGCGTGACCTTCATCTTGGCGATCGGGTCGAACAGTAGGTAACGCCGATCCTGCGCCGACGCCGAACGCATGTAGTCGACGGCGCGTTCGTTGTAGAGCTTGGCGGCGGCCAGCCGCGTGTAGCTGTCGGTGAGGATCTGGCGGACGTGCGGGAAGTCGGTCACCTTGTGCCCGAACAGGATTTTGGTCTCGGCGTGGTTGACGGTTTCGTAGAACGAGTGGGTCGCGATGCCGATCCCGACCGAGCCGATATTGAACTTGCCGACGTTGACCGCATTGAGGGCGGCGTCGAACGCGGGCTGGCCGCTGTGCAAGATGTCGTCCGCGGAGATCGGGTAGTTCTCCAGGTCATAGGCGGAGACGAAGTTCTGGCCGTCGATCACGTTGCCGCGCAGCTTGTACGCGGGGTGCTGGGAGTCGACGATGAACCAGACGTAGGCGTCGGGTCCCTCGACGTCCGTGCGCCTGCCGAATGTCGGAATCATCCGCGCGACGTTGCCGTTGCCGATGTAGTACTTGGGTCCGTTGGCGACATAGCCACCGCTACCGTCCGGCGACAGCAGGCAGTCGGTGGAGTAGATGTCGGCGCCGTGCGTGCGTTCGGAGAGCCCGAAGCCGATGATCCCGCCGTTCTCCAATTCGGCCGCCGCGTTCCGCTTGGCCTTCTCGTTGTCGCTCTGGAAGATGATCTGCAGGCCGAGCGTCGATACGCCCCAGGCATACCAGTACTGGGCGCCGTAGAAGCCCGCGATCTCGTTCCACGCCGTCACCCGCGCGGTGTTCCAGTGCTTGTCCTCGTCGCCTTCGTTGTAGGCCGCCGGGGTGCCGAGGTGAGCGAACACCCGCTCCTTTTTGATCATGTCGAGGAAGTCGGTGTACCAAACGCGGTCGCGTGACTGCTGCTTCAGCCAGGCCTTGCCGTTGTCTTCGAAGAAGTCGATCGTCGCACGCAGGATTCTCCTGCTCGCGGGATCCAGCTCGGCGTAGTCGCGGGTTTTGGGATTCAGCAACAGCGGCGTGTCGGCGGTGTCGGGCATCGGGGGACAACTCCTCGGGAAAGATGACGCAGCACCCAAGCTGACAGGGCGCCCTGCCAAACCTTGTCAGTTGACAGGAGGCCCTGTCAAGATGTGGCGGTGGCCCAGGTGAGGCGAAGTTTTCGGGGCGTCAGTGCCGACGACAGGCGGGCGGAGCGCCGGACTCGGCTGGTCGACGCATGCATCGACGTGATCGGCGCGGACGGCATCGCCAACACGACCATGACCGCGGTGTGCAAACGGGCGGGGCTGACTGAACGGTATTTCTACGAAAGCTTTGCCAACCGGGACGAATTGCTGGTGGCCGTCTTCGACTCGATGGTTTCCGGCACCGGCGACCGCATTGTTGCCGCTCTCGCGGTGGCTCCGAACGATCTGGCGGGCCGGGCGAGAATCATCAGTTCAGTGATCGTCGACGTCCTCGCGGACGACCCGCGCATCGCCCGCGCGTATCGCGAGGCGGTGGGGGCGGACGTACTGAGGCCGCGAAGGCGGGAAGCGGTGCGGACCTTCGCCGGGTTCCTCGCGAAGATGGTCGCCGATGCACAAGGACTTAGGACATCGGATGACGTCAACCCGCCGCAGGCGAGCACGTTGATGATCGTGGGCGGGATGATCGAGGTCGTCGACGCGTGGCTCGACGGCTACCTGCAGGTGACCAAGGACGAGCTGATCGACGATTGCGCGCTCATGTGCGTCGCCGCGGCCGACCAATTCGTCGGACGCGCGCGACGTCGGTGACGCTGACTTCGCACGACCGAGGACGTCGGCTCGAAGTGGTCTCGAAGTGGCTACGTGGCCGGCGGCAGCTCCCGCGGATTGTCGCGTCCGCCGAGCTCGTAGAGTCGTTCGCGCCCCATCAGCTCGCTTCTCGCGGCGGGCCCGATCGACGGGCGGCTCTCGCCTTCGGACGCGCCGAGTTCGGGCGGATCCGTCCCGACAATCGACGGCTCGACCCGCCGCGATGACCTCGTCTGTGCAACCACGGCAGACGGCTGTCGCGACGGGGCGCCGCTCTCTTCGGCGTTGAAGGTCACCTTGCGGGTTCGCTTGAGCGAGAACGTGATCTCCTCGACTTCTTCGAACACCTCGCGCGCTGTGCGCAGCGGGTGCGTCGTCGAGTCGATCGCGCGGGCCACCAACGGGGGCACCAATGGCCGCATCCAGCGAGCGGCGACTCTTGTGACTTCGGGAATCGTCGGGATCAACGAGCCACGGTGGTTCGCGCGCGGTTCGACCTCCCCGCCCACCTCGGCCTTGGCGGCCTTCGCGGGCAGATTCTCCGGAGTGTGTACTTGGTCATCCTCGTGGGCGGCGGGCAGCGCGACGGTGGCGCGACTGGCCGCGTGTGCCTCGGCGGCGATCGGCAGATACATGTCGTCGGGTTCGGCCTCGATCGTGCCCTCTACCGGCGAGGGCGCCGAGAATACGAGTGCCTCGGCGACGCGACGGCGATGGTGCTGCCGGTCGATCTCGGTCTGGGCTTCGACGGCGAAGCGGGCATTGACGAGTTGTTGCTCGGCCCACAGTGTTTCGGCAGCCGCCCGAACTTCGGCGCGCTTGACGGCGATAGCGGTGTCCGCATCGAGGTCAGCCAGATCGCGCTCGGCCCGGGCAGCTGATCGGCGATCATGCGTGGTTTCCCCTCGCCACAGCCTGAGAATCAGCGGCAGCAGGCTTACCAGCACGAAGAACGCGATTGCCGATAGCCTCATCGCCAGGGCACCCGCGCTGTCTTGCGAATAGCCGTTCAGTGCGACCCAATGGGCACCGAGACCCCGATCGGCGTCGGCGACAGCGTTCGCGCGGGCCCGCGCAAGGGTGTTCTCCGCGTCGGCCACCGCGGCGTCAAGCGCTGGGGCATTGAGGTGACGCGCGGCCAGGGCGCTGTCCAACTCCTGCTGGGCGCCTGCCAATTGCTGATTCGCGGTGCGGCTTTCGGGTCCCGTGCCCGGCACACCGGTGATCTGCGTCTGCGGGCAGGCCGGCGACGGGTTGTACTCGCAGCGGGCAATTACGAGGGCGTCGTCGCGGCGGCCGCGGGCCGTCTCGACCTCGTTGTCGAGGGCCACGCGCGCGTCGAGGCGGCGATCGAGGTCAGCTTGCGCCTGCACGACCGCGGGCACCGATTGCGCGTGGCGTGCGGCCTGTTCGTCGAGACGACGGTCGATCGAGCCGGCGAACAGCGCAAGCGTGGCCAGTTCGCCGATGACGACGGCCGCCGCCACCGCAACCGCGGACCGACCGGCAATCGCAGCCAGACCTCGGGAGGAGCCGCTTGCCACGGCACGGCTGACTCCGCCGACCAGCACGCCCACGATCAGCGTGCAGGGAAGAATGGCCGCCACAGGCCAGTGTGCAGATCCGGCGACCGCGAGCGTCGCGACCAGCCAGCCTGAAAGGGCGCCGATCAGAACTACCGTGCCGGCGATCGAATAGGTTGAGCGCTCCTGCCCGTTACCGGCGTCTTGCCAGTCTCCGCCGCCCAGCCAGACGAGCCCCGCGCCAAGGCGGGAGACCGGCGAGGGTGATGGCGGACCTTGATGCGGGTACATGATTAACTCCAAACCAGCTTTACGAGCTTTTCAGCGTGCCAGGTCGCGGCCCGGTTAGCCGAATCGAAGGCCCGGCAAAGTGGTGGGACTCACAGGCCGACATGATCCCGCCGGGCGTCTCAGTGCTACCGTTCGCTGTTGTCAGATGCCCGGGCGGACGGCTGCGGCTTGTCGGATGGGAGCAGTGTCGAGAAGTCGAGATCGGCTGCTTCGCAGGCGAATACGCGAATCTCCCCGCTGCGTCGGTGCTCAGGGTGCTGTGGGTTCATCAGGGCTTTCCGTCGGACGAAATTCCCAGCCGGTTCACGGACCTGTTCTCGTCGCGTATGTGTGCCCATTCATCAGCGGTGATCCATTTTCGGCAAGAAAGGAGTCCTTGAGTTCTTGGCTGGTGAGCCGAAGAAAATGGGATGCGTTGGGCGGTGTGGGCGGCGCCGGTGCCGAGTTTGGTTAGATTAGTGCGGCGCCGGGGGCGAAGAGGGTGGTGACGTCGAACAGGGAGTGGCCCATTGCTTCGGCGGGGTTTGTTT
>CAZEHT010000009.1:0-49654 GCA_964511995.1 uncultured Mycobacterium sp. | reverse complement strand
AAGAGGGTGGTGACGTCGAACAGGGAGTGGCCCATTGCTTCGGCGGGGTTTGTTTTCCACAGGTCCCAGTGCACGGTTTGTTTACCGAGGTCTGTCCGGGCGTCGCGGACTGCGGCGGCGTCGTGGCCGCCGAGCCCGACCAGTGGGGCCGTGCCGTTGACCAGGGTGGTGTAGTCGGCCAACAACTTGTCGGGGTCGATCATGGCGCGTTGGGGCTGTATCTCCAGAGGTCTTTGCCGAGGTCGACGGCTTGTGCGCCGAAACCTGTGAGGGTGTGGCTCATGCCGGCCAGTTGTTGGGCGGCGAAGGTGTCGACGACGGTGGTGGCGTCGGCGGCGATGCGGGCGATCTCGTCTCCGTCTTCTTCGGTGAGGACATCCCAGAGTTGTTTGATCCCGGTCATCGGGTCGCAGATGCGGGCCAGCAGGCCCAGGATCGCGCTATCGCTGGTCTGGATGTGGGTGGCGTGGCCGTTGCGCGCGGCAACGATCGCCTGCACCACCGACTCAGCGGCACGGTCATAGGCCATAGGCCCGGCCCCTGCTGCCGACGTTGTAGACGTTATAGACGTTATAGACGTCGGCCTACCAGCGACGCCGCGACGCATGGGCCAGCTGCAGGTCTGCGGCAAACGCCCTTGTCACGCTGACTATGCCGCGCCGCTTCTGCCGTGCCGGGTATGGCCCCGCCGGAACCGGTGTCCTCACACTCCGCGTGAACCTGCCAAGTCGGCCGGCCGGGGAGTGACGCTCTTCAGGAGCGACGGCAGGTCCCGAAGCTCCTCCAACGCCCGCCGTACGGCATCCCCATCCACGAAGCCGGGGTCGAAAGAGGCCGAGAACACCATTCCGCCCAAGTGTCCGCACGCTGCGACGCTGATCTGGTTCGGACTGATGGGATAGGACATCTGGAGGAACTGTGCTTCTGCGGGGTTGGTCCACGGAATGCGGTCCACGCCGTAGAGACGTTGCAGCGAGTTGAAGATTAGCGTGATGGGCTGCCCGGCCGATTCCGCGGCGGGCTCGTCCCGTCCGCCGAGCAAGGCGGCGGACAGCGCCCCCACAAATAGCGCTGGAATCGCACGTGCTGAGTCCAGTACCTGCTTCATCGACGCCAATACTTCGGTGGGCCGGTTCAAGTCGGTGGCGATGTAGACACTCTTCGCGAGATTCCCCGGTCGGGTCGAATCTTCGGGCGGCAGGTATCGCCGCGTGTCGACGAGTGTGTAGAAGCCGTCGCTGTTCATCGGTACTTCCTGCCCCGCTAGCGCGCGGAAGGTGGCCGACACCATTAAGGCGGTCAGGGAGGTGTCTGGCCAATGAGCACGGCGCCAGGCCTTCAAGGATGCGAACTCATCGGCCGACATGGTCACGCTGACGGCGGCGGTCCGCGACTCGGTCAGCCGGGCGGGCAGCTCAGCCGCGAGGCGAGGTGGCGCGCTTTCGCCGGAACGCATGTGGTGCAACCAGTCTCGCCAGTGCGGCCGAAAGTACTTCACGAGCATCTTCGCGGTATCGATCAGACCCGCGTCGGTTCGCAGCAATTTCACCTGGTCGAAATCCCCGAGCGCCAGGCTGACTGTCAGCTGTGGCTGCACGAGTGCGTCACCGGCGACATGTGCGACGAAGGAAACGATCCAATCCGGTCCCACCATGAACCGCACAGGCGCGCGTTCGTCGTCCGCCGGGCGCAGGGCGTAGATATGGCCGAAGGGATCCTCGCGATCAAACGGTCCGACGCCGGTGATCACGTGCTCGACATGACGTTGCCGGTCCTCTGGTTTGACTGGACGCCAACGACGACCGCCTTCTTCGACCGTGCAGGAGATCGGATGATCGGGATTGGCGATCATGAAATCCAGCAGCTTAGAACGCAACTCGGCCACATCGGGAGCGTGGATCGGGAGAAGAGCTAGCCCCGCCCAGTGGCCGAGCCACGACCTGTCGAGGTAGTTCGTGCGCCTTCCGCGGCGTGACCCCATTTCGGACATGTTTGTCACCCATTCCTAGTGTATTGATGATCTTCGCGACGAGAACCTGCGGCGGGGTGAGTTCCGGCCGCCGCGGTGTACACGGACACCGTTCGGGCGGTGATGTCGTCCCACTGCGGGATCCGGACAGCTTCCACCGGGTCGATGGCGAGTTGTCGCCGGATTTCTGCGCCCAGGGCCTCAGGGGTTTGACGGGAGTGTATGACCGCGCAATGTCTGAGGTAGTGCGCGACGATTTCGCGATGAGCGGGGATGTCGCTCAGTACCAGCCGCGCTCCGGCGGCCGCGGCTTCCATGGGAGCCATGCCGAATGCTTCGCGCTCGGACATGGACACGAAGACGCGACCGGTACGCAGCCACCGATGCAGTTCGTCGTCATCCACGGCACCGGTCAACTTCACCCGGTCCCCGATCCCCAGAGTCGTTGCCAATACCGCTAACTCGTCCCGTTGCGACCCATCCCCGACGATGACCAGCTGAGCAGGCGCAGGGACGGAAACAAAAGCGCGGATGACGTCGCTGACACCTTTGTAGGGCTCCAGGCGACCGACGCACAGGACCGTCGGCGGTTGGTCGTCGTACGGGCTCGCGGAGCGGATCGGTTCGCATCGAACGCCGTTAGGGATCACCACCACACGATCAGCCACGAACGGGAAGTCGCGAACCAGATGTTCACGTTCAGCCTCGGACACGCATATCACCGCGTCTGCCCGGCGAAACAGAGCCATTCCCAGGACGGTGAAACCGATGTGCAGAATATTGGCGGCCGCGGAATGGCCCCGCCTGCCGTGATAGTGCGGCGTGAACACCGTGGGGGCGCGCCGGCCCAACACGGCCATGGAAGTCAGCGCGTGATAGCTATGGACGTGCATCATCGCAGCACTTCGACGACGCCGCCAGGCCGCCCACAACAACCGCGGCGAGATCGACATCGAACGCATTCGCCAAGCCGGATAGGTGGTCACCACACATCCGTCTCGTTCCTCCACGGTGCACCTCGCGACATCACGGCGAGCAGTCAGGACTTCGACACGGATTCCCCGCCGCACCAACTCGGTCGCGAGTTCGGACGTGTGCGCCTCCACGCCTCCGGTCAGTGGGCGGAAACCCGGCGACACCAGCGTTACCGTCTGCGCGGGCGGCTTGGAGTGTTCAGACTCGGTACACCTCAAGGCTGCACCACCTTTTGGATCTCACCGGCGATCAGAGCGTGCCCGAAGTGGTTGGGATGCACGTCATGGACGTTGCAGTAGTAGGTCAACACACAGATCCGCCCGATCGAAGCCGGCACTGTCCCGTACCCGGGCAGCGAGGTCATCTCCGAGGGCGGCAGATCACCACCAGCCAGCGACGTGGTATCGACGAAGTGCGCGCCGTACTTCGAATATGTTTGCAAGAGAGCGGGGTTGAGGTAGTTGTCGAACATCGTCTGCGACGCGCTCGCCCGCCATGCGCCCGCTGGATCCTGGCTCAACGCGTCCGCCGGTGCCACATTGATGTATGACAAGCCGACGATCGGGACGCCATCTCCGGCCTCGGCGCGAACACGGGCCAGTAATGCGTCTATGGCCAGGACGACATCAGGCAGCTTGGCTTCGAGACAGGTCCCGGCTGCCGCCGCGTCAGGCTGGTCGAGGCAAGGCACTACGTCGTTGCCGCCCACCACAATGGTGACCAGTCCGACTCTTTCGCGGTGCTGGGCGATGAAGTCCGCGGCGGCCACAGCCTGCGGGACGCTGTCGTAGGGTGCACCGTCGGGTGCGCGCGCCGCGGGGTCGCAGCCGTTGTCGAAAGCCATGCCATGGGCCGTCTGGCCGGAGCAGCCGAAGTTCACCAGCTGCCAGTCGCGCCCGTGCTGCGAAAGAGATTCCTGCACTTGATAGGCGAAACCGTCGTGGGAGGTGGCCCCTTGATCTGGACCGGTCGGGCGGTAACCCGCCGCGTATGAGTCACCGATCGACACGTAGTACTTGACGTTGTCGGCGTCGGATCTCGCCGCAGCCGGGGCCAATGCGGCCACCAGCCCGATCGTCGTCAAAGCCGCGAAGAGCTTGAGGCGCCCGCGCTGCCGTGCTCGGTGAGTTTCGGGTCCGTGAGCGGCCATGGAAAACGACAGGCCAATCCGCTCACAGCAAAGTGACAGCCGAGATCGTGAGCGATCGGTTCCAGTCACCGGACAAGCACTCCTCAGTAGGTCCACCGTCGGTGGTATCGAATTTGCTAGAACTGTTAGTAGCGCGAGTTTAACATCTAGGTGGACATCCCTCCACCTAACGCCCCAGCACCCGTGAGCTGCTGGTTCGTCCGTCGGAAGGTCGCACTGCTGTCCGGCAATTGCCCAGTTGAGCGCATAAAATCGCTGCTCAGCGACCTAGCTGTGAGGGGGGTCACTTCAAGCAGCAATGGTAAAGAAAAAAACTTGCTGGATATGCACTTCACGATTTGACAGGGCAACGGCACTAAACTAGCTTGGGGCAAGCGAACGCCTGTTAGAGAACTACAGCCGCATATTTGGCAAAGAATGTAGTCATCTCGGTGACCGATCGCCACGACGGGATGCTTTCGGTGGTCACCGGGCTAGGGCCCACGTCAGAGCCGACGCGGCGCTAGGGGCAGGTATTCGAACTTCCGGTCCGTAGCGACCCTGAATGCGTCCATGCGACTAGACAGAACGAGCTCCTCGGAGGGGAGAAGATGACCTCGCTATCCATCATCATGCCGGTCTTCAACGAGTCCGCCACTGTCGTGCGGGCCGTTGATCGCGTACTCGCGGTCGACTATCCGTGCCCGGTTGAACTCATCGTCGTCGACGACGGCAGCACCGATGACACCACGAGGTTGCTTCGGCGCCGGCACGGCGACGGCCGGTTGACCATCGTGCACCACGACGTGAACAAGGGGAAAGGTGCTGCCGTGCTGTCCGGCGTCGAGAAGGCTCGCGGCACACACGTCGTGGTCGTGGACGGCGATCTCGAGTACGACCCATCGGACATCCCGAGTCTGTTGGGCCCGGTGCTCAGCGGAGTCGCCGATCACGTGTACGGTGTGCGGATTTTCGGGTTCAACACGCGATTCCCGTCCTACCGGTTCGCCAAGGGCGGACGGTTCACCACCGTCGTCGCCAACCTGCTGTTCGACTCCTGCCTCACCGATATGCACACCTGCCTGAAGCTCATTCCGCGTACGCATCTGGACGCGCTCACGCTCACCGAGCATGGATTCGCCCTCGACACCGAGCTGACAGCCCGAATCTTGCGGGCGGGAGTTCGTCCGTACGAGGTGCCCATCACCTACAACGGGCGCACTATCAGCGAGGGAAAGAAGATCACCTGGCGTGACGGGGTCGAGTGCTTGCGGATCCTGGTGAAGGTGCGTATGAGCGCGCCAGACCCTATTCAGGCCGTGCCGTTCGAACACTCCAGCGTGGTCGTGCCGATGGCGCTCCCGCCGGCTGATGGCATGCGCGAAGCATCGGGAAAGATCAGCAGTGCCGCAACGTAATACGCTCGTCGACATCCGTCATGACGGGCGCAATGGAATCGTCGACCATCCCGGGCGACGTCGGATCATGTTGGTGGGACCGGGTTTCCACTTTTTGAGCGGGATGTCGGTGTACACGTGCCGCCTGGCGAACGCGCTGGCGGAGTCGCATGACGTCTCCGTGTTATTGCTCAACCGGCTGATACCGACTCGGCTCTATCCCGGTGGGCACCGTGCCGGCAAAGATTTGACCTCGATACGTTACGACGAGCGTGTGCGGATTGTCGGCGAGGTGGATTGGCATTGGGGCACGTCGATGGCGAGGATCGCCGCCGAAATCCGCCGAGAGCGACCGGACGTCATCATATTGCAGTGGTGGACCGCCGCAACTTTGCACACGTATCTGTTGCTCGCGCGAATCGCCGAACGGCTGGGTGTGCCGATCATGATCGAGTTTCACGAGGCCCAGGACACCGGCGAGGCGGCAGTCCCTTTCGTCGCATCTTACTGTCGTCGCAATCTGTCCCGATTGATCAAACGTTCGTCGGGTGCCATCGTCCACAACCGACACGACGTGCTAATGCTGCAGTCGGCGTTCGGCGCCGAAGTCCTGCAAGGCGTTCAGTTGGTGATCGCCCCGCACGGCCCTTATGACCATTTGCCGAAACACACACCCCACGTTGAGGAGTCGACGGCTCTCGGCGCAGATCAAGACCGTCGGACCAGGGTGTTGTTCTTTGGCTTGATCCGGCCTTACAAAGGCCTGGAGGATCTGGTCGACGCCGTCCGTCGCATGTCGCCCGATCAGGCGGCCCAGTTCGAGTTCGATATCGTCGGCGAGACGTGGGAGGGGTGGACGCTACCCGCGGAGGCAATTGCCGAAAGCCCCTATCGCGACGCGATCCGCTTCGTCAACCGCTACGTCTCCGACGCCGAAGCGGCCGGTTACTTCGCCCAGGCCGATGTCCTGGTCTTGCCCTACCGGCGCGGATCCGCCAGTGGTCCGCTTCAGATCGCCATGAGCAGTGGAATCCACGTGGTTATGTATGCCGTGGGCGGATTGGTCGAAGCCGTCGACGGTTACGAAGGAGCCACTCTTGTCCCGCCGGGAGACATCGAGGCACTCAAGGAAGCGATCCTGAGCATCGTGCCCCGCCGTGATCGGCGGTTTGAGGATCCACATTCGTGGTTGCCCATCCAGGAGGCGATCGAATCCCTGCTGACGGCCGACCGACAATGACGATGACCGCCGAGCGCACAACGGTAGTCGACGTCCCGCGGCCCGCCGGGAGCCGCGGCGAAGGCTGGCTCTACCGGTGGACCACCATCGTGGCTGCCGCGGCGGCCGGCATTTTGATCATCGGCTTCTCGTATCGACTCTCCGCGCAAGCCGCTGCGCCCAACGTCTACTACATCGTCTTCTGGACCGGCATGATCTGCGCATCGCTGCCCGTCTGCGCAAAGCTCGCCGCGCCGGCCGTCTCCACGGCTGCTCGGATGTGGGCCATCGTTTTGTTCGGGTTCATCACTGCTGTTCCCAAGTATCTGCGCAATCCCGGCGAGCCCCGCTATCACGACGAGTACGCCCACTGGCGCGAGGCGGTCGATGTGATGCTGGCGGGCCAGTTGTTCCGTCCGAACACGATCATTCCGATCGTCGAATTCTTCCCCGGCACCTCCGCGTTGACCGCGGTGTCAGGTTCGTTCACCGGCCTGAACACCTGGTCCTCGGGTCTGCTCGTGATTCTCGCGATGCACGTTCTCGGGCTATTCGCCGTCTATGTGCTCGCTGAGACTCATCTGTCGTCGCCGCGGGCCGGAGGCATAGCTGCGGTCGTCTACGGTCTGAACCCCTCGGCGGTCTACTTCGACACCCAGTACGCCTACGAAAGCATCGCCATCAACCTATTCTTGTGGGTGTTGGCGCTCACCAGCCTTGCCGCGCAGAGGTATTCTCCGCGGCGTCGGCTCGCTTTTCTTGTCCTGGCGGTGCTGTGCGCTGCCGGCGCCGTCGTCACCCATCATCTGACCACGGTGTTCCTTATCGTGGCGCTGACCACTGTGGCAGTGACGTCGACGTTCCGCTTCTGGAAGTCCCGCCGGAGCCGTCGTGACTCATCCGCCGAGATCGGCGCGATGGCGACAAGCACATGGTGGATCATGCTGGTGTGCACGGTGCTACTGGCCGCCATCTGGGTGCTCCTTTTCGCCCGGCCTACCCTCGATTACCTATCACCCTATTTCGGCAGTTCGGTGGACCAGCTCGGTTCCATAGCACAGCAACGCGGCGATGGCGGGCGACAGCTTCTTGCGGCCAATGTCCAGCCGCTGTGGGAACGGTTGTTCACCGCTGCGGCCCCTGGGGCGTTGAGCCTGGTTGCCGTGGCAGCGGCGCTGATGCTGCGACAGAAGCGAGTCCGTATCGACGCCACCACGTTAGGGGTGATGGTTTTCGGTCTGGGGTACTTCATCTCCATCCCGTTCCTCCTCGCCCCATCAGGAGCCGAGGGTGCCCGCCGGGCATGGGGATTCACTTACGTCGGGATTGCGTTGATCGTCGCCATGGTCGTCGATCATTGGCCGCAAAACTGGCCTCGGTGGTCTCGCCGGGATGGGCGTCCGACGCTGTTGGTGGGACTGTTCGTGACATTGTTGATCGGCAACGTCGCCGGCGGACTCAATGATCCGTACCGCTTCCCCGGTCCGTTCCGCTGGGGTACAGATACAAACTCGGCCAGCGACGAAGCGCGAACAGTGGCACAGCAACTCGAGGCCGTGGTCGGCCGGGTGCGCGTAGTCAGTGACGCGTATACATCGCTGCAACTGGCTGCCTACGGCGGGTTCGGCATGGCCGCCCCCTCGATCGGATTCCCTGCCTGGGAACTCACCCAGACCGATGCCGACCCGTCGGCTGAGCTCGCCGGGATGCTCATTTACTCGGAGTACTACTACCTGGTGGTCGACACCAGAATGGCTGAGGAGACACCGTTTAACGGCCACAACTTCGGCCAGCACGACCCGCTGCTCGGGCAGGCCACCCCAAGGGAGAACCTCGCCCGGCTGGACTCGGTTCCGTGGGCAACACGGGTGATCACCACCCCACACCTACGGGTCTACCGGCTGAATCTGTCCGATATCGTCACCGGAGGGCGGGGCCTGCCATGACACACCGTACAGACCTCGGTCGCCGCTCGCGATGGACCTACTGCATCACCGTGGTTGCTCTGATACTTGCGGCCGTGTTGGCGGTGCGCGCCAACGTTCCTGTGCCGCTTCGGATCTTGTGTCTTCCGGTGCTGGTTGTGATCCCGGGCGCCGCGGCGCTGACACTGATTCTCGGAGTGGAGGGTCGTACCACTGATCGGATGCTACGGATTCCGCTGTCTGTGCTTCTCGGGTTTCTGGTCTGCCTCTTCGTCACGCTCACGCTGCACGTCGCCGGAATCAGGATCGACGCCGCGAGCCTGGCCGTCGGAGTCGGCATCGTCGCGGCCGTATTGGTGATCGCGGCGGTTTGGCTGCGCGGGGCCGCCGCGCCCGCTTTGACGGTTGCTCCGCGGGAGATCGTCGCGGTACTGGGCTCCGCGGGCGTTCTCGTGGCCGCAGTCATCGGCGCGCAGGCCCTGCAGCCGCACCACGTCGAGTACTACACCAGCCTGTCCTTCGACGACTCCAGACCATTTGCCGGAGAACCCTACGTCGCCGCACCCAATGCGCCGGTGCGACTGGACTGGGTGGTCCGCAGTTTCGGGTACAGAATGTCCGCGGGCCCAACCGGCGTCCAGGTCTGGGTCGATGGATCGGTGGTCAATCAGACGGCGGTGGACCTGTATCCGGTTCTTGGAGCGGACATCTCCGGCGCGACCGGGACGATGGGCGGTGCGGTGACCTTCACCGCGCCGGCCGAACCGGGTCGTTACCCCGTCCGGTTGGAGGTATCCCCGGTATCCGCCAACGGCGTCGAGCTGCCGCAACCGGGAACACTGACCACCTTCGTGGAGGTGAAGGAGTGAGGACCGGCAAATTCGCGCCCGCTCGCAGCGCTGTCGGGGCGGCCCTGACGGCGGCGGACGACCCGATGGTCCGAAACAGTCTGGCCATCATGACCAGCACGGTGATGACGTCGCTGCTCGGATACCTGTTCTGGATCATCGTCACCAGAACGTTCTCCCCAGAGGTCAGCGGGACCGCCGCGGCGACGACGAGTGCCATCCAGGCAACGGTTCTCGTCGCCAGTATCGGCGCCGCCGCGGCCATGGTCGAATGGCTGCCGCGGTGCTCATCACCGCTGGAATGGCGGCAACGGGTGACGGCAGGCCTCTTGGTCTCCGCGGTCTCCGCGGCCGTCGGCGCCGGGTTCGTCGTCGGTGTGTTCGGTTTCTGGCATTCGACGTTGCCCCAGTTGGCAAGCCCCCACGGCGCGGTGCTCTTCGTGGCGGCGTGCGTGTTCTTCGCCGTCGGACTTGTTCTCGACTACATCGCGGTCTCCGAACACCGCGGCGGGCTGCTGCTGGTCAGGAGCATGGTGCTGTGCGGATTGCGAATTCCGTTACTACTTATCCCCATATCCGCTCTTACCAGCGCAGATTCCATCCTGCTCGCCTGGACACTGGCCGCTGGAGCATCCCTGGTATGGGTAGTCGCCGCATTCGGCTCCCGATCGGGCCGCTCGCTGCTGCCAAGCTTCGATGAGTTGCGACCTAACCTGCGACAGATGGCGTCTTCGCTCATCGGCCAGCACCTGATCACGGTGGCCGCGATGCTGGCCGGATATCTCCTACCGGTGATCGTCTACGTCAGGCTCTCGGCGGCCGACAACTCGTACTTCTACATCACATGGATGTTGGGATCGGTGTTCTCCATCATCAGCCCGGCGGTGGCGGGGGCACTATTCGTCGAAGGCGCCGCGAAGCCGTCGGAACTGCCGCAACTCGCGCGGCGCTGTCTGCTGACCGTCAGCGTCCTTCTCGTGGTTCCGATGCTCGTTTACATCTTCGGCGGCGGCTTGATCCTGTCGCTGTTCGGTGAGGGCTACGTCGAGCACGGACAGCTCCTGTTGGTGCTGCTTGCGATCGCTGCGATTCCCGACTCTCTCACCAACATCGCGGTTGCTGTGCTGCGGATAACCAACCGCATGCGCGCGGCGCTGACCTTGAACGCCGGCATGTTGGTGGCCTGTTTGGTCGGATCATGGATTGCCCTGCCCACCACGGGAATCGCGGGAGTGGGGATCCTTTGGCTGGCCACCCAGAGCATCGGTGCGTTGTGGGTTATCGCCCGCTGGCGGTGGATCCTCGGCGCTGCCGGGCCGATCGTGAGTACCGATTTCCCGTTGGAAGTGGTCGACGTACCTCCTGGCTCGGCGGTGGGTGCACGACGTTGAAAGTGCTGCAAGTCACCGACGGATACCGGCCAGCGGTCGGCGGCATGGAACGCGTGGTCGAGACGCTCTCGAAAGAGCTTGTTTCGCATGGGTTTCCCACCACGGTAGCCACTCTGAGTCGTCCCGATGCGCCGCCTTACGAGGAGGCCGACGGCGTCGTTATTCGGCGTCTCGATGGCTTCACCCGCCACCTACGGCGATTCGCGACCGACCCCGGGCACTTCTTCCACCCCACCTGCCCTGACCCACAACTGATTCGGCGGCTCCACGAACTTGTCAGCGACATCCGGCCAGACATCATCCACGCGCACGGCTGGATTCTCAATTCTTGCCTTTCACTGTCCCTGCCGCCGGAGACGGCGCTCGTTTGCACGCTGCACGATTACGGTTTGGGATGTGCGAAGAAAACGTTGATTCCTTTGCATGCGACTGATGAAGCGTGCGCGGGACCGTCGGTCAGGAGATGCCTTGGCTGCGCGGGCCGATCTTACGGGGGCATCAAAGGCACTGCGCTGGTGCTCGGTTTGCGGGAGAGCAGGCGACGGCTTGACCGGGTGTCGCTGTTCTTGCCGATCAGTTCAGCGGTCGCATCGGCCAGCCTCAGCGATGTTTCACCGGAGCGGATATGTGAGATTCCCTCGTTCGTCGAGGATTCGGTATTCGTCGAGGCCCGTGAAACGTGTCCGCCGGAATTCTTGCCGCGCGGAGACTTCATTCTTTTCGTCGGCGCCCTCGGAGAGCACAAAGGCGTCAGCTTGCTGGCCGAAGCACACCGACGAATGCGGACTTCGGTTCCCCTCGTCATGATCGGCTCCGCGCAGGCCGACACGCCCGAACTCGTCGGAACGGCAAGCCGACCCGTCATTGTGCGAACCGGGGTGCCGCACAACCAAATCATGGCGTCCCTGGCCGCAGCTACGGTTGCGGTAGCACCATCGCGGTGGCAGGAGCCGTTTGGGCTGGTGGCAATCGAGGCCATGGCGGCCGGCACTCCCGCGGTTGTCACCCGGGTCGGCGCGCTGCCGGAAATCGTCGCGGATCGGCAAACCGGCCTGGTGGTCGAGCCGGGAGATCCCGTCGCGCTGGCCTCAGCTCTCGACCAGGTGGTGCAAGACCCGTCGTTGGCGCAGCGCTTTGGACGCGCCGGAATACAGCGGGCTCGGCTCTACACGGCCTCGGCGACGATGCCGCGTGTAATCGCCGCCTACGAAAGGATCCTGGCGGCGCGGCCGGCCTTGGCCTATTAGTTGGCCAATCGATCAGCCAATTGATCACCCTCGTGGGTTCTGCACCAAATCGATTGCGTACGAGGTGAAGAAAACGCCCGAAAACGGTTCTCCCCGCCCGCAATCGCCGTCGGACTGACCCGGATTCTTGATCCACAGGTATGCATCGGCGTGTGCTCCGGCGGTATTCGTCGTGGGGAACGCCCCCAATGCACGCCCCGGCGGATTACACCAGTTCAACGGCGCGTCCGGGGCCGGGCCAGCTCCGTTGCGTGATGTGTCGATCACGTAGTGCGCCCCGTTGGTCAAGTTGGATACCGCTTCGCCGTAGGCGATTTCCTCGGCTGTGGTGAAGAAGTTCGACGTGTTCAAGCTGAATCCACGCACCAGGCCGACGTCGACGTCGCTGAGCCGCCGCGCCAGTTCTTCGGGAGTCAGCCACCGCGAATGACCGGCGTCGACGTAGACCGCGGCGTTGCGATTCCGGCTCAGCATTTGCACGGCGTCTCGCAACAACGCCTGACGTTCCTGCTGTTCCTCGGCGGGAAGGCAATCCGCAGCTGTCAGCGCATCGGGTTCGATGATGATACCCACCGGGGCATTGCCGATTCCTACCGAAACCTGATCGACCCAGGCGCGATACTCGTCGCCCGTGGCGAAGCCGCCGGCGGCAAATCCGCCGCAGTCCCGGTGCGGGATCGCGTACAGGGTGAGAAAGGGCATCTTCGACACCGAGTCAGCGGCGGTGACAAACGCGCGCACGCTGCCGGCAACATCGGCGATGGGAACTTCGTTACCGATCCACCGAGCCTGCGGCGTTGCCGCGATCGCGGTGAGTTCGCTCCGCGGTGGGTTAGCCGCGTCGGCCGCGACCTGCGCCGATGTGTAAGGGTCGACGTAGAACTCGCGAGCAGCGAGCGGGTTGAAGCCATCTGACGGCTGGGCCGGAGCAGTCGCGTCGCAGCCCGCCACCAGAACCAGAAAGGCGACGACCACTACGACCATCCGTAACCCCAGCAAAACTCCACGGGGCCTGGGCACCCTTAGAGTTTAGCCGCTGGCGGTGGACTGGTCCGGGGTGACCCCTGAGCAATCTCGAATGCTCCCCGCCGATTCAGCAGCAGCGGGGTGTGGGGTTGGCGTCGGTATCGGCGTGGCGCATACGCCAATAGTCCCGCTCGGATATCACAGCCTCGCCCGGGTGCGTGCGGAGCCGGTGCTCGACGTAGCGGCGGTAGTGGTTGTCGCCCATCAATGATGACCAGTACCAATGGACTTGGCGTGCGATCGAGGCAATGCGTCCCATTGCTTTTGCACCTCCTTCTCGGCCGCGGTGGCAATCAGGCCGGACGGCGCGAAGATCCGTGACGGTACCGGCTCGTCTTCGGTGAGTGGCCGGCCCGCGCCACGGATAGAGCGCAGCGCCGCTATGACTCCGGTGACGAACACGATGAGCACCAGGGAGGCGAACACGATTGACAGCGTGCCCTGAATGAACGTGTTGCGGATCACCGCATCGATCTGATCGGGGTTCTTGGCCGCCCCGAATGTGGACTTGCCGGCTTCCTTTGCGGCGACGTACTGCGAATGCTGCTTCCAGTAGCCCACTCTCGGATCGGCGGAGAATATCTTCTGCCATGAGGCGGTCATCGTCACGGTCAGATCCCACAGCAGCGGAAGCCCCGGGACCAATGCCCATTTCAGATAGCCCTTTTTGATCACCACGACGGTGACCACCGTCAGCGCGATCGCCGCGAGCAACTGGTTGGCGATACCGAACAGCGGGAACAGCGTGTTTATGCCGCCGAGCGGATCGGTGACCCCCATCAGGAGGATGGAGCCCCATGCGGCGACGACGATGAGGCTGCACGTCCATGCGCCGATCCGCCAACTCGGGTCGCGCAGTTTCCTCAACGGGCCGCCGAGATTGCCCAGGCCATCGGACAGCATGAACCGCGCCACCCGGGTGCCGGCGTCGACGGTGGTCAAGATGAACAACGCTTCGAACATGATCGCGAAGTGGTACCAAAACGCTTTGAGCGTCTCGCCACCGAACGCTTGGTGCAGCACCTCCGACATCCCGAACGCCAAGGTGGGCGCACCGCCGGTGCGCGAGATGATCGACTTCTCACCCACTCCCTCGGCGGCCGCGGTTATTTCGCCGGGGGTGATCGGCGCCCCGGACAGTCCGAGGTTGTTGACGTAGTGGGCGGCGGACTCCGCGGCGCCCCCGGTGGCCGCGGCGGGTGCGTTCATCACGAAGTACAGGTGCTGGTTGAGGATCGACGCGGTGATCAGCGCCATGATGGCCACGAACGACTCGGTGATCATGCCGCCGTAGCCGATCAGCCGCATCTGGCTTTCTTTCTCCAGCAGCTTCGGCGTGGTGCCCGAGGAGACCAGCGAGTGGAATCCGGACAGGGCGCCGCAGGCGATGGTGATGAACAGGAACGGGAACAGTGAGCCGGCGAACACCGGTCCGTCACCGCGGGTCGCGAATTGAGAGATGGCCGGTGCCTCCATCACCGGGCGGGCCAGCAGGATGCCCACCGCCAGCAGGATGATGGTGCCGACCTTCATGAAGGTCGACAGGTAATCGCGGGGCGCCAGCAGCAGCCACACAGGCAGCACCGACGCCGCGAAACCGTAAATGATAATGCACCACGAGAGCGTGACCTTGGAGAGCGTGAACCAATCGGCGCCCCAGGAGGTTTCGGCTACCCAGCCGCCCGAGATCACTGCCAGCAGCAGCAGTGCGACTCCGATCAGGGACACCTCCGACACCCGGCCCGGGCGAAGGAACCGCAGGTAGACACCCATGAAGATCGCGATCGGAATCGTCATCGAGATGGAGAAAACCCCCCATGGGCTTTCGGCAAGCGCGTTGACCACCACGAGCGCGAGCACGGCCAGGAGGATCACCATGATCACCAGCACGCCGACGATTGCCGCCACACCGCCGACGGCGCCGAGTTCGTCGCGCGCCATCTGGCCCAGCGAGCGTCCGCGGCGGCGGGTGGAGATCGCCAGTACCAGGTAATCCTGCACGCATCCGGCGATGCAGGCGCCGATGATGATCCAGATCGCGCCCGGCAAATAGCCCATCTGGGTGGCCAGTACCGGGCCTACCAACGGTCCCGCGCCGGCGATGGCCGCGAAGTGATGACCGAATAGCACCCGCCGGTCGGTGGGCATGTAGTCGGTGGCGTTCTCGAATAGCTCGGCGGGCGTCGCGTGGTCGTCGCGGGGGCGGACGATGTTCATCTCGATCAGCCGGGCGTAGAACCGGTAACCGATGACATACGTGCAGATCGCGGCGATGACGAACCACACCGCGTTCACGGTCTCGCCGCGGAGGAACGCGATGACCGCCCATGCCGCGGCGCCCAGGACGGCGATCACGCCGAAGACGACCTTGTGCCGGATGGTAATGGGGGAGCGGTCGATCACCGCAACCGGCGGCAGGTCCTTGTCGGTGCGGACAAAGGTGATGTCCCCGACGGTCTCTTCGAGCGGCGCGGCGGCGGGTGTTGCCACGTGCATCCTCCGAACGTTGGCTGTACGTTCCCCGGATCTTGTCACCGGTATCGCCGTGGGTGCGGAAATTCGGGCGACAGCGATGGACGTTTCGTTTGATCCTGCGCCTTCTGGCCGACCATTTGGGCTCGAAGCCTTGACGCACGCCTGTCCGGCGCGGTCCGGGCGTACGTCGCTGCCCCGACAACGATGACGCGGAGGCGATTGCCACAGCGTGCGCCGACGCGATGCAGATTCTTGACGGAGTGGCAGCGCAAGTTCGGCTGGGCCCGACTGCCGCCGAAGAGGGGCACGCGGACGGCACGCCCGAAGGATCGGGTTGCTTCCGGCGATGCCATGTTGGCGAATGGCCGCAGCGTTCAACGGTGTGCAATCAGCAGTAGCAGGCCGAACAAAGACGCGCAGCGGCAAAGACAATCCTCCCTCGGATCAGCTCACCAGGGCAATGCCGCCCCGGGTGCAGAACAGGCAAGCTGCACCAACCCGGACCGATTCCGATGACGACCGGGAGATGGTCATCATGGTTCGCACGCCACTGCACATTGGCGGAATGAGTCCAAGGTCGACGAGTACAAGAAATGGGTTGCCAGCGGTAATTTCGATGTCAACGCCCAGGACGCGGACGTTTGGACACCGCTTCACTACGCGACCGCACCGCGGATCTGGATGCATTTCTGGTCGGCCACGCCGACCGCTACGCCAACGCCGGTGAACCCGAGGTCGGACTGCTGAGGATCACATCGGGCAGGCTACGGACGCGCGATCCGTTCAATCGTCGACCCCGGGGATCGCGACGGCTGCGTGGTGCTGGCGCCAACCGGCGAACATCGAGTCTGGGTCACCCTGGTCGAACTCGAGTCAGATCCCCTCGCCATGTGGCCGGCGAGGCGCGAGGCCTACCTGTCGGTGGCCGTCACCGACGCCGCCCCCGGTTTCCGGGACCGGAGGGCGCAGGTTCGAGTCTTGCCGACGGCACGCAACGACACCGCCGTGCGCCCCTGTAGCTCACGGAAAGAGCGACAGTTTACGAAGCTGAGGATGGGAGTTCGAATCTCTCCGGGGGTACCACCCGTCGTCTCCCCACGCCCTTGCGGAACGGCGTACTTCACCCCTGCCCGATCAGGTCAACGGGATCAAGAGCACCTGTCTTGTAAACAGCCGGCGCGGGTTTCGAGTCCCGCATCCGGCTCGGAGGACCTACCTCGAATTCGGAGAAGGCAATGGGCCCCAGCGCGGGGGTTATGCTCTGGCCTGTTCGCGAAAGGGGCCCATATGAGCGGCGACGTGCCGAGCATCACCGGGATCCACCACGTCTCGGTGACCGTGCGTGACGTCGAAGTCAGCGTCGCCTGGTACGAGCGGTTGTTCGGCGCGAACCGGGTGCCGTTGACGTTCCCGCACTACGAGCGGGAGGACACCGGCTACGCCGTCCTTCTCGTCGAGCCGCGCTCCGGGCTGGCGATCGGGATACACGCCAACACCGGCAACGACGGCCAGCCGTTCGACGAAGCGCGCACCGGCCTCGACCACTTCGGGTTCAACGTGAGCACGCGCGACGAGTTGGAGGGGTGGACGCGGTGGCTCGATGAACTCGGCATCGAGCACTCCGGCATCAGAGTCCAGACCCAACCGTTCGGGTACGCGACTGTGGTGTTTCGCGATCCCGACAACATCCAACTGGAGCTCTTCGTGCTTCTCTGAATAGTGGCAAGACTCCAGAACCGGCGCGGCCGGTATCCGCAGCGCAGGGACCGCCATCCCGATTGCAGTTGACCGCACCGCAGCTCGAAGGATGCGACGTGTGGTACCCGCGCCTCAGCTGCGTTCATAGAGTGCTCGTACCGTGTCTGACGTGTCGGCCTCGGCCGGGCTCTTGTCGTCGCGGTAGCGCAACACCCGTGCGAATCTCAGGGCCAAGCCGCCGGGGTAGCGTGTGGATCGCTGCACGCCGTCGAACGCGATCTCGACCACCTGCGCGGGCCGCACTCCGACCACATATCCGTCCGTGGGCCCCTCGGCCAGGTCGAGGAAGCGGGAGGTTTGCCAGTCGAGCATGGCATCGGTCATGCCTTTGAAGGTCTTACCCAGCATGACGAACCTGCCCGTCGCGGCATCGCGGGCACCGAGATGGATGTTCGACAACTTGCCGCTCCGCCTGCCCGATCCCCACTCCACGGCAAGCACCACTAGGTCGAGCGTGTATACGGGCTTGACCTTGAGCCAGCCCGCACCGCGGCGGCCCGCCTCGTAAGGCACGTACGGCGCCTTCGCCATCACACCCTCGTGGCCGGCTGCGAGAGCCGCATCCAGGAACGATTGTGCCGCAACCGGATCGGATGTCGTGAGACGGGCGGGACGCATATGGGTGGGAACGATCCGATCCAGCGCCAGGTGACGCTCGATGGTCGGCGCATCGAGCAGGGTGGCGCCGTCGACGTGCAGCACGTCGAAGAAGAAGACCGACAGCGGTGGCCCACCGTCGAGGCGACCGAAGCGGGAAGCGGTGTCCTGAAACCGTTCGGGCCGGCCGTCGGGCCGTAGTGCGATCGCCTCGGCGTCGGCGACGAGCTCGCGAACGGGCAATGCCAAAGCGGCGTTCACCACTTCGGGCAAGCGTGAGGTCACGTTGCCCAGGCTGCGGGTATATACGCTGACAACGTCTCCCCGGCGGTGGATTTGCACACGTGCACCGTCGAGCTTTACATCAAAAATCGCCCCTCCGCCAAGCTTTTCCAAAGCGTCACCGACGCTGGCGGCCGTCTGGGCCAGCATCGGCCCGATCGGCCGACCGATCTGGAGGGTGAACCGCTGCAGCGCAGAGCCTTCTTCGGTCAGCGCCACCGCGGCGACCGCGGATAGCGAGCCGCCGAACATGGCTGCGCGGCGTACCGCCGGTGCCGGCGCGCCGGCTGCTTTGGCGACCGCATCCGCCATAACTCCCGCGAGCGCACCTTGGCGCAGGTCACCGGATATCAGCCGGCGGAGAAACGTTTGTTCGGCAGCGGTTGCAGCGGCGAACAGCCCGGCCAGAAGTGAGGTGCGCAGCGCCTGCGAGCCCTTTCCCGTGAGCGTGCCGATCCGGGTGAAGACCTCATCGACCTCGGGCACTGTGAGGGTAGGCGTGGCGGTGGGAGGCGGCGGTGAACGCAGCGCGGCCCGTCCGACGCCGATCTGTCCTTGCGGCAGTTCACCGGAGAGCCACGATGCGACGACCGCGACCAGATGCGGGTCGCCCGCGTGTCCGGCGGCGCCGAGCAGTTCGCTCAGCCGGGCGATCTTGGCCAGCCGCGACGCCGACGCGCCCACCGCTGCGGAGGCCTGCACAACGTCGTCCAGAAGCATGTGACCGCCTTTCGCGAACAGCGTCAACGGTCAGCGGACCGTGAACGACACCTCGTGCCAGCCTGTCGCCCCGTCGGGTGACGGCGGGCGTAACGCCTCTGTCTGCACCGCGCCGGTGTTGTCAGTGGCCCGCACGGTGATTGCGTGCTGACCGGTGGTGCGCGCAGTCCACGGCAGACTCCAGAGCCGCCAGGTGTCGTTGGAGTAGCTTGCCCCGAGATCTGCCGGTTGCCAGACGCCCTCGCCGGCAGGAGTGTCGATACGCACTTCGACCGCCCGGATACCCCGGTGCTGTGCCCATGCGATGCCGCCGAATGTCACCGCCCCCGGTGTCACGACCGCATTGTTGCGCGGGACGTCGATGCGCGACGCAGTCTTGATGGGCCCGTGCGCCGACCACCCCAGTTTCGTCCAATACGCGCGGGCGCGGTCGAAGCGTGTGAGTTCGAGGTCGACCACCCATTTGGTGGCTGAGACGTAGCCGTAGAGGCCGGGAACCACCAGCCGCGCGGGGTAGCCGTGCTGGATCGGGAGCGGCTCTCCGTTCATTGTTATCGCCAGCAGGGCGTCGCGGTTGTCGGTGAGGGCTTCGAGCGGAGTGCCGACGGTGAATCCGTCGATCGACGTCGACAGCACCATGTCGGAGTCGGGATGCACTGCGGCGGGCGCCACCAGGTCGCGGACTCGGTAGCCGGTCCACACGGCATTTGAGATCAGGTTTCCTCCAACGGGATTGGAGACGCATGCGAGGGTGACCACCTTCTCGACCAACGGCATTCCCGCGAGATCGGCGAAGCTGTAAGTGATTTCGCGGTCGACCATGCCGTGAATCCGCAACCGCCAGTCGTCACGGGACAGCTGGGGCACGTTGAGCGCGGTGTCGATGCGGTAGAAGTCGTCGTTGTCGGTGATGAATTCAGGCAGCTCGACGTCTGCCGGCTGCACCTGCGGCGGTATCGGAGGGGCGGGCACGGTCGGTGGCGGGACAATGAACTCCTGCCTGTCTTCGGCGACCGAATGCACCCGGCGTGCCCACATCGTGCCGACGGCCGCGCACAGCAGTCCGACGGCGACCAGGGCCAGTGTCAGTAACGACTTTCGGCGTCCCGTGTCGGCGTCGGTGTCGTTCGGGCTCGCAACGGCGGTGTGCCGCGGGGTCAGCCGCCGCAGCACTGCGATGCCACACACCGCCCCGACCACAGTCGGCAGGGTGTGGGCGATACCCGCACCCGGACGCGACAGCACCGCCGCGACGCCGAGAAGTCCGGCTATGCCGATCGCGATGCTTCCGACCGGCCGCCGTGGCGTCTCCCAGACCGCGGAAAGACCTGCAATGCCCACTACGCCCACCAGCACAGCCACGGTGAGAAACAGTTTGTCGGCAGTGCCGAATGTTTGGATCGCCCATTCCTTGACGGGTCCCGGGGTCAGATCGATGACCGCCGAACCGACGGCGGTCCGAGAATCGGCGGCGGCGCCGAACGGAACCGCGAGCAGCTGCGTGACGCCGAGCGCCACCGCCGCCGCGGCGACGCCATCGGCCATTTGCGCCAGGCGCCGGCCCGGGCCGACAGGAGTCATAAAGCCAAGGTACCCAGCAGTGCACGCACATGGGTGCCGCGCCCGTCGCCCGAAGTGATTCGCGGTTCGGCTCAGGCGGGCCGGGGGACGGCAGCAGCCTTGCTTTGGCCCAGCCACGACGGAACCGCGCGGCGCACCTCGCCGGGGCCGGTCACCGTCACACTGCCGTCCAGCAGGCTGCGTGACCAGGAGAGGTCCCCGCGCCAGATCTCGGTCAGGGTGCGCAGACTCGTGGCGACCGTCGCGGTCACGTCATATCCCGGATCGAAGTCGCAGATGTCGGCTTGGCCTTCCGACACCACCAGCCACCATTGCGACGCCTTGGCAACAACACCGTTCAGCCGGAACTCGACGACCGTGCGCGACCTCGGCCAGGCATCGATCGGCACGGTGCGCCGGATGTCCCACATCAGCAGGTGCGGGTCCAGATCCTCCTCGCCGAGTTCGCCGACCCACCTGATACCCCATTCCAAGAGGGCATGGACCACACCCGCGAGCTCTTGTCCGGCGGGGGTCAACGTGTAGGACGTCCGGCCACCCGCATCGTTTCGCTCGACGACTCCCGCACGCGACAGCGATTTGAGCCGCTTGGACAGCAGCGCCGGGGACATCTTCGGGACGCCGCGCCGAATGTCATTGAAATGCGTGCTGCCCGAAAGCATTTCCCGAACGACCAGCAACGTCCAACGCTCATCGAGGACATCCATCGCCTTGGACATCGGGCAGAACTGGCCGTATGACGACATCGCGCAACCTCCACAATCGGTACATCGATTACACGCCCGGGCACCCCGCGTGGCTAGTACAGATCTTGTACCGGTGTCGATACACATCCGGCACTTTCGCGGTCGGTGAGGTTCTACGACGATTCGAAGTACTTGTAGACGGAAGGACAACGCAGATGAACGCCGAAACCGCAATCGCCGTGGATCGCGAATTGGAGAACAAGCACCGGACCCTGTGGGGACTTGGCGATTACGGCGCAGTCGCGGCCGAAGTCGTAGCTCCACTGGGGCCGGAGCTGGTTTCCGCCGCCGGAATCGGGGCGGGCGACCGGGTGCTGGATATCGCCGCCGGCACCGGCAACGCCGCGATCGCCGCGGCGCGAACCGGAGCCGATGTGGTAGCCAGCGATCTGGTTCCGGCTCTGCTGGCGCAGGGGCAGCGCAGGGCCGCGGCGGCGGGCGTCGGATTGGCGTGGACCGAGGCCAACGCAGAAGCGCTACCGTTCCCCGACGGCGAGTTCGACACCGTCGTGTCATGTATCGGGGTGATGTTCGCCCCGCACCACCAGCAGGCGGCCGACGAATTGCTGCGGGTCTGCAGGACCGGCGGCACCATCGCTATCACCAGTTGGACGCCCGAAGGCTTCATCGGCCAAATGTTCGCCACCATGAAACCCTTCGTCACGACCCCGCCACCCGGGGTGTCGCCGCCGCCGTTATGGGGTAGGGAGCGGCACGTCGCGGAGTTGCTCGGCGATCGGGTCAGCGACCTGGCGATGAGTCGCCGCCGCCTCGCGGTCGACCGGTTCGCCGACGGACCCGCCTTCCGGGATTTCTTCAAGGCCAACTACGGCCCCACAATTGCCGCTTACCGCGGCATCGCCGATCAACCGGAGCGCGTTGCCGAACTGGACTCGGCGCTGGCCGGCCTCGGTGACCGCGCGCTGGCCGGAAAGACGGAGATGGGATGGGAGTACCTGCTGCTTACCGCGCGCAGACGTTGAGCACCCGGTGAGGCCTACCCAGTGCGCAGCCGATTGACCAGGCCGAGCGTCGACGCGGTGGCCTTGGCAAGTGCGTCGACGCCGTCGTCTTGGAGTCCGCCGCACACCCAATCCCAGTGCGCGGCCACCTTCTGACCCACCACCGGCGGTGGCGCGAGCCTGGTTCCGTCCGACCCGCGCCACCGCACCGATTCCAGCGCCGGTTCGTCCAGGTACAGCTCACCGCCGCTGAGGGCCAGTGCCCGCGACGCGATGACGGCATGCCGCTCATTGACGGACTGCACTACGCCCCAACGGATTCGGCACTGCTGAAGTATCCGCAACGGGGTTGCCGGGTCGGCGTGGCCGTCGAGGAACCGCACCCACGGGTAGACCACGAACACGTGGAAGCTGTGATGGGCAAGAACTCCGGGGCCGGGGGTGACGGCGTCGAGCAGCCCGCAGGGCTGGCCGGCCAGCGCGCGGCGCAACCGGGTCAGCAGCGCCGCGGGCGATACTCGCTCAAGGACGGGACCACCCACCCAATAGCCTCGCACCACGTCGGCATCCAGCGGATCGCCACGTCCGCTGGCCGACGCGATCTCCTCCAGATACGGCCAGGCGCCGTCGAAACCCCTGGCATGGCCGCCGATCTCGTCGGCACGGCCCGTCAGCAACACCGACGAATCGGGCGGGCCGCAGTAGCCCAGTTCGTTCGGTGGATACGCGTAGGCGGCGAAAGCCTGCCACCCGTCAGCGAAAAGCGTCATCGTCTCCCGACCGCAACAGCTCCAGGCCGGCAAGCGCCTCGGCCGCGCCGGCCTCGTCGGTCTTCTGCACCACAAATCCCATGTGGATGATCACCCAGTCCCCTGGCGCGAACCTCTCATCGGGCAGCATGCCGACATTGACCTTGCGGTGCTCGCCGGATACGTCGACCAGCGCCAGCTGGCCGCTGTAGCCGGGCAGCATCTCGACCACGCGGCCGGGGATACCTAGGCACATCGCGCACCATCCAGCGCCGCGACCACGTCCCTGACCGCGCGCACCGCGTCAGCAATGGCCGCTTCCACCGGTTCGGATAGCCCGATCCGGTCCTCGACCGTGGCGGCCTGGCAACCGACGACGATCGTGCGTGGCGCCGTGCCGCCGAGCGTTCGCAGGCTGGCGAACACCGCCGCGGGATCCATGCGGTGAGCATCAAACCCCGTAGGTGCATCCGATGCCAGCGGATCGGCCTCGAACACCTGAACCTCGCCCGGCCGGCCGCGGTCCGGCACCGCGTCGACGAGAACCAGCGCATCCCAGCCGTCGAGCAGGTCATAGGCCAGGTGCAGGCCGCGGATTCCGTAGTCCACCACATGCACGCCGGTGTCATTCCATCCCGTCTCGGCGGAGACACGGCGAACCACCTCGGGCCCGAACCCGTCGTCGCCGAGGAAGATGTTGCCGATACCGGCAACGAGTATCCTTGCCACGCGCTACATCTGGCGCATCTTCAGGTACCGCTGCACATCGGGCAGCGACCTGACGCCGACGACAGCTCCGGCGATCACCATGATCGCCACTATCAGCATGCTGATCCGATGGGTCGCTAGCATGTCGACCTCCTTTTCTCGGGGGATGGTTTCGCGTCGGGGTCCGATGCCCCGTCCGCCAGTGGCTCTATCTCGTCGGGGGAGAAGTAGAGATAGCGGCCGTAGGAGTCGTGCAGGTCGGCAGCCGGGTCGTCGTCGAGCACGACTCCGACGTGACGTGCCCCGTCGACGTCTTCGTGTACCACCGTTACGCGGGCGGTCCGGCCGGCCACGAACATATCCTGGGCGTCGGCCTGCCGCTTCGGACGCAGCCGCACTCGGCTGCCCCGAGCCACGGGCACCCCCGCGACGAGCACCGCGTCGAGCTCGGGCTCAACGGCGCTGTCGGCCAGGGGATCCCACCAGTCGACACCCTCCGGGATCTCCGGGATCCCACGCACCATGCCGGGCCCCGAGCCGTGCGGGTCGCGCAGCACCCCGTGCAGGTTCAGCATCTCCTCCGGGGACATCCCGTCGCATTGGTCGATGATGCGCGCGGCCAGCGGATCGGTCGCGCGGGCCTGCGCCTTCTCGGTTTCTGTCATCGTCATCACCCGCAACGTGAGAATCTCGTCGATCTCGCACGCGTCGTACAGCGCTCCGCGGCTCTGCTCGGCGATCTCGGGATGGTCGTAGAGGATGATCGGCGAAACCAGCATCAGGTCGCGGCGATCGGACGGGCCGGCGAGGACGGGAAAGCAACGGTGTTGGCGGCATCGCCCGGCTGCATCAGCGGTGTCCGGCGACGGTTCCAACAATGACTCGAACGTGCCGTCGGAGGCGGCGATGACGTGGGCGCCGATCATCGACCGCGAAATCGCGTCCTGTTTGCCGGTTGCCGCGGCACCGGTGTTGGCAAGCGTGACGCTCACCCGATCTAGGGGGCCATCGGAATCGACACGCGCCAGTAGCTGCCCGAGGACCTCGCAGCGCGTCCGGACCAGCCGGCCACCGTCCAGATCCAAGGAGTGTGTGGCGGCGTCCGCGGCGATCGGCATTGTCCACTCCCGGGGCGATCCGCCGCCGCCACATGACGACTGAATGACCGGCAAAGGACCGAACGGATATTCGGCCTCCACCGCCTCATCCCAGGTCAACCACGTCCCGGAGGGTGTGACCAATTCGTCGACCGTCACGTGTTCACCGCCGGGGGTTCGCCGTTGCACGCTGCGGTGTTGTAGGTGCAGGAAGCGCACCACCAGCGTCAACCCGGTGGCGTCCCGGACGAGGAACTGCGCCGACAGCCGGTGGTCCTCCCCGAAGCCCGCATCCGCGGCACCCGGGGGACCCACGACGCCGAACTGCCAGCGTGCGTGGTTGCGGTCCGAGGTCGCGCGGTACGGGTACAGCAGGTATCCCTCGTAGAGCACCGCGTCGGCCACGGTGCGCACGCACTCCCAATCTGCCGCCGCGGTCACGTGACCTCCTCTCGTGCGGCGGCGATGAGCGACAGCACGGTGTCGTCGAGGTCGAGGAGTCCGCGGTGGGCCTTGTAGGCCGCTAGCGCGGCCACGGTGCCGTGACGCAGCCGGACGAACCCGCGGTCGGGGTAGTGCAGCCTCATGAGATCCCGCCACACCGTGACGGGCAAGTCGTAGGTGTCCTCGCAGACCCAGGGGATCTGCTGCACCGAGAAGCCGGCACGTCCAGGGCGGAAACCAGAAAGGAAAAGCGTTCCGCTGAAAAGGAATTGCAGGCGGGCCGCACCGTCGCGAAGCGCATGGAGATACTTGGCCGCGGTGACCTCGAAGTCGTAGGAGCACTCCAGCGGCAGCACGACCGTCGTGCGGCCGGTGAACCCCTGCACCATCGCCGTGGCGTGTTGCCAGACGAATGCCCGCGCGGTATCGGACCAGCGATCCCGGGTGCCGAACAGGTCGAGTAGGGCGGCGGCCTCGTCGTCGGTGTAGCGGCGCCGTGTGGGATCTATCCGCACCTGACAGCGCAGTGCGATCGCGTGTACGGGTCCGGTTTCCTCGGGCGCGGTGATCTCTATCCGGGCCGCCAGCACCGGTGTCATCGCGTATGGCTCGGGTGCGACAGCGGTGACCGCGAAAGTCGGCGGGGCCGTCATGTCGTCGCTTTCCGACAACGTTGCGCGAGCTGGGTGAAGAACCCGTCGATGAATTCGTTCGCGTGCCGGCCGCCGTCGAATCCCCGCCATAGCATGCGCAGCGCGCCGACGAACTCGAAGCATGCGTCGATCGGAACCAGAAAGCATAGCGGCGGACCGGAATTGGTGACCCTGATCAACAACGCCTCGACGTCGTCGGCCAACGTCGCCAGGCGGGGGTCACCCGCGGTCAATTCGCCGAACGCCTGCAGGTCAAGTTCGGATTCGCATGCGCCGGCCGGCCCGGGGTAGAACGCGACGAAACGGTCCAGCGCGGAGTTGCGGAAGAAGAACGCGATCCCGACGGGTATCTGCAGAGCGTCCCACGCGGGACGATCAACGGCGAGCCCGGGCAGCGCCAGGTAGCGGTCGGGCACGGCACGGTATCGCAGCTCGGAGCTGGTTTCGGTGAACAGCAGATAGCATCCCCGGCACACGCACATCAATTGGCGTCCGGCGACATTCACGACGTGCTGGTGTTCGTCGGCGATCGGGTCCGAACACATCTCGCACCGTTCCCCGGCCGCCGGTACCTGACGGCGCGCGGTGATGCGCGAGAGGACGTCGAACGGTGTGGTCATGCCGACAGCCCCGCCGGCCGCTCATCTATAGCCAGCGCCAGCACACCGTCGCGCACGAGCAGCGGCAGCGGCTCCAGGTGGCGTTCAGGGTGATCGAGTCCGGCCCCGGCCCGCGCGACGTCGTAGTGTGCCCGGCACCGGGGACAGCGCAGGACCGGGTCGCGTGATCCCATCGCGCGGTGCAGTACCGCTCCCGTCAGGGACCCCTCACAGGACGGGCAGTGGTCGCGATACGCGAACAGTTCGTCACCGATACGGCAGGCCAGCACGTCGGTCCCGCCGATGTCGAATCCGCCGACCTCGCCCGGGAGCAGGTCGGCAATGTCCGGAACCGGGTGCCAGGCGGTGGGCCCGTGCGCGCGTAAGCGACTTAGCAGCGAATCCGTCGGAATCACCGCCGCGCCGCTCTGCTCGCCGGTCACGACCTCCAGCGCGGCGATCTCCGGTGCCGCGGCGCGCACCGCGTCTTCGACGGCCAGTTCCAGGGTGGCCGACGAGGAAGGGCAGGCCCGGCAGTTACCCATCAATCGGAGCCTGGCGGTCTGGCCCTGTGGTCCCGGTACGATCCCGATGAGTTCGACGTCGCCACCGTGCGAACCGAGGTAGGGCCGAACCGATTCCAGAGCGTCGGCGACGCGCCGATGCGTGTCATGCGGATGTAGCCCGTGGACCAGCAGCAGGCTGGCCACGAGGTCGTCGGCGGCGTAACGCTCAACCGCGGCAAGGTCCTCGGTGAGAGCGACCATGCGGCCCAGTGCGGTGCCGTAGAGATCAACCACCTCTCCCACCAGCTGTTCGGCGCGTTCACGTGCGACGGTGCCGTTGGGTGCGGGTACGCTCAGAGCGTCAAGCAGTGTCTGGATCCGGTCGCCGGCCGCACGCCACCGATTCGGATCGAACTTCGCGGGATCGTCTCCTTCCTCGGCGCGGACCGTCATCGATCACTCCCCGGTGGCCGTCTGGGTGGGGGAGTGCAATCTCTGGACGGTCTTGCCGCCGCCGAGGTACATGTGCACCCCGCACGGCAGGCACGGGTCGAAGCTGCGGACGGTGCGCATGATGTCGATGCCCTTGAAGTTCTCGCGGTCGTTCTCCTCGAAGATAGGGCTGCCTTGCACCGCGTCCTCGTAGGGGCCCGGTGTGCCATAGCTGTCGCGCGGGTTGGCGTTCCACGGGGTCGGCGGATACGGGTGATAGTTGGCGATCTTGCCGTCGCGAATGACCATGTGATGGCTGAGCACTCCGCGCACCGCCTCGGTGAAGCCGCACCCGATGGCCTCGTCGGGAACCTCGAACTTCTCCCAGGTCTTGGTGCGTCCGGCCCGGATCTCCACGAGCGCCTTCTCCGCGAAGTGCAGCGCGGCCGCCGCCGCGTAAGCCTGGAAGTAGGTGCGTGCCCTGTTGCGCTCCAGTGTGTTCGAGCCAGCCTGGGGAACATGCCATTCCAGTTCGACGGGACCTTTGAGCGCGGTCTTGGGCAGGTTGATCCGCACGCTGTTGCCGGTGGCCTTGACGTAGCCGATGTCGACGAGCCCGGCCAACGCGGTGGCCCACATGCGGGCCAGCGCGCCGCCCCCGGTGTCCAGGGCAAGATGGTCGGTGCCGTCGAACCAGCGCGGTGACATCACCCAGCTGTACTTGTCGTCCATATCGCGCTTCTGGGGACGCGGGTTGGTGTGCTGGTTCCACGGGTGGCGGCGATCGATCGGGTTGCCCAGCGGATCGGTCTTGACGAACATCTCCTGGTCGGTCCAGTCGTCGTAATAGCTGTGACCCAACAGGATTCGGATACCCAGGTTGATGTCGACCAGCGAGTGCGTGACCAGCTTGCCGTCGACCACCACACCGGGTGTGACGAACATGGCGTCGCCCCAGCGCTCCATGTCCCGGTAGGTGAAGTTGCACACCTCGGGATCCTGGAAGCTGCCCCAGCAGCCGAGCAGCGTGCGGCGCAGGCCTACCTTGTCGTAGCCGGGAATGGCGTCGTAGAAGAAGTCGAAGAGGTCGTCGTGCATCGGTACGACCTTCTTCATGAACTCGATGTAACGCATCAGCCGGCTCATATAGTCGGTCATCAACTGGATGGTGGCCGACGTGCCGACGCCGCCCGGGTACAGCGTGGAGGGGTGTACGTGGCGGCCCTCCATGAGGCAGAACATCTCCCGGGTGTATCGGCTGACCTGCAATGCCTCGCGATAGAACTCGCCGGAGAAGGGGTTGAGCGCCCGCATGATGTCGGCGATGGTGCGGTAACCGTGTGCGTCGGCATGCGGCGCGGCGGTGTTCTCGGCCTTCGCCAGCACACCGGGGTTGGTCTCGGAGACCATCTTCTCGCAGTAGTCCACCCCGACCAGGTTCTCCTGGAAGATGTTGTGGTCGAACATGTATTCAGCGGCCTCGCCGAGGTTGATCAGCCACTCGCCCAGGTTCGGCGGTTTGACGCCGTAGGCCATATTCTGGCAGTAACACGAGCAGGTGGCGTGGTTGTCCCCGCAGATTCCGCAAATCCGGCTGGTGATGAAGTGCGCGTCGCGGGGATCCTTGCCCTTCATGAAGATCGAGTAGCCGCGGAATATCGACGACGTGCTGTGGCATTCCACCACTTGGGAGTTCTCGAAGTCGATCTTGGTGTAGATGCCGAGGCTGCCGACGATGCGGGTGATCGGGTCCCAGGCCATCTCGACCAGTTGGCCCGGCTCGGCGTTCATCTGCGACGGCTCGGGGATGATGGTTGTCATCGGTTCCGCTCTCTAGTACTGGGTTGTGAAGGTTCTCGCCCGCAGGTATTTCGAGCAGGGCGGTAGCTACCAGGTGCGGCGCGCACCCGTCGTGAGTTCCGTGCCGCGGTGGCGCCACTTGGGTTCCTTGTCCACGGTGCGGCCGGTGATGCCGCGCAGGTTGCGGATCACCGAGCCGTACAGCCCGGACGCGGCGGTGGACAGCTTGCCGCCCGGCGGTTCGTCCATGAACGGCATGAATTTGTCCGGGAAGCCCGGCATCGTGCACCCGATGCAGATACCGCCGACGTTGGGGCAACCGCCCACTCCGTTTATCCACCCGCGTTTGGGCACATTGCATTTGACGACCGGACCCCAGCAGCCGAGTTTGACGATGCACTTCGGGGATCCGTACTCGGTGGCGAAGTCGCCCTGCTCGTAATAGCCCGCCCGGTCACAACCCTCGTGGACGGTGGCGCCGAACAACCACTTCGGCCGCAACGCGTCGTCGAGCGGAATCATCGGCGCCTGACCGGTGGCCATGTAGAGCAGGTAGGTCAGCGTCTCGGCAAGATTGTCGGGATGCGTCGGGCACCCCGGCACGCAGACGATCGGCACCCCGGCTTTGCTCTTCCAATCCCAGCCCAGGTAGTCGGGCACGCCCATGGCGCCCGTCGGGTTGCCGGCCATCGCGTGGATGCCACCGTATGTGGCGCACGTTCCGACCGCGACGACGGCGGTGGCCTTCGGCACCAACCGATCCAGCCACTCACTGGTGGTCATGGGTTGCCCCGTCGCGGGGTTGTTGCCGAAGCCGCACCAGTACCCCTCGTTGTGTAGCTGTTCGTTGGGGATCGAGCCCTCGACGACCAGGACGAAAGGTTCCAGCTCGCCGCGATCGGCTTTGAAGAACCACGACAGGAAGTCGTCGGCTCCACCGCTGGGTCCGCATTCGAAATCGATCAACGGCCAGTGCACGGCGACCTTCGGCAGACCGGGAAGAGCGCCCAGGGCGATCTCCTCCACCGTCGGCTGGGTGGCGGCAGTCAACGCCACCGAATCACCGTCACAACTGAGGCCGGCGTTGATCCACAGGACGTGGATCAACGTATCTTCCGCTTTGACTGCCGCTTCTGTAAGCATGCTGCAGCTTTCCGGGGCGGGCTGGTGCCCCTGCGCCGCAGGAGTCGGACGTCGGCCCACTTGCGCGGCGTTATCTCGGGTCTACTCCTAGCCCACGGTGATGTCAATCACATGCGCGTCTCGGCATACTCCCGTTGAACTTTCGCGCTGCTAAATAACTGAAAATGAGCACCCAGGGGTTTGTGGGCGTGTATCCGGCGGTGGTCAGGCCCCCGCGAACCGCCGAATCCACGCGTACCAGGCCGCCATCCCCTCGCCGGTGCGAGCGCTCAGCGGCAGCACCGTCGCGGTCGGATTGACCCGACGGACATTGGCAAGGTAGCTCTCGACGTCGACGTCGAGGTGCGGAACCAGGTCGATCTTGTTGAGCAGCACCACGTCTACGGCACGAAACATCACCGGGTATTTCAGCGGCTTGTCCTCGCCTTCGGTGACGGAGTAGACCATCGCCTTGGCGTGTTCGCCGACATCGAATTCGGCCGGGCACACCAGGTTGCCGACGTTTTCGATTATCACCAGATCCAGGGGAGCCAGGTCGAGGCCCTGCAATGCGCGGTTGACCATGGGTGCGTCCAGGTGGCACTCGCCGCCGAATCCGTTGCTGGTGTTGATCAGCGACACCTGCGCGCCGCGCCCTTCGAGTTTGACGGCGTCGAGGTCGGTGGCGATGTCGCCCTCGATGACGCCCACGGCCAGCTCTCCGGCGAACGCTTCCAGGGTCGCGGCGAGCACCGTTGTCTTGCCCGAACCGGGCGAGCTCATCAGGTTCAGCGCTCTGATGCCGTGCTCCTCGAACGCGCGGCGGTTGATGTCGGCTCGGGTGTCGTTCTCCGCGAAGATCGACTCCAGCACCTCGACACGCTGGGCACCGGTGCGATATCCGCTGTGATCGCCATGGTCGTGGGCCTGCCCGTGCTTATGGCCATGCGAATGCCCTCCATCGCCGTGTTCGTGGGTATGGCCGTGGTCGTGGGGATGGGCGGTACCCGCTTCATCGTGGGTGTCGTGGCGGTGGAACTTACCCATGGTTGCGGCCTTTCACGTCAGGTCACGGCTCGTCATGTCACGTCCAGCGAGGTCACGAGGAATTCATTTCCTCCCACTACGTCGACATCGCCGCTTTGGCATTCGGGACAGCACACCGACCATCGAGACTCGATCTGCGAGTGCCGATTGCACGTCCGGCACACGACCACGGCGGGCACGACTTCGAGTTCGAGTTCGGCATCGGCCATGTCCTCGTAGTCGCGGACCAGTGTCCAGCAGAAATCCAACGACTCGGGCACGACCTGTCGAAGGGCTCCGATCCGGACCCGCACCACGTCGACGTGGCGATCGCGCGCGTGGGACCTCACGACCCCGGCGATGGCCTGACACAGCGCGAGTTCGTGCACGACTCCATGCTGCACCGCGACCGCGGAACGCAACGGGGAACGTGAGGTCGACTTCGGTGAGAAATGCCAGGAACTTCGATGCGGCGTTCTCATTGTCGCTATCTGTCGACCGGTCTAGCCTGGACTCACCGGCCCGTGTCCACAGCCCACCGACACGGAAGTCGGTACTGCTCAGGAGGTATATGACGGGCAGTCAGCGCGTAGCTGCGACACGTGTGCGGGTCAGGCTCGACATCACCGGCGTGGTGCAGGGCGTCGGCTTCCGGCCCGCGGTGGCGCGGGTCGCGCTCTGTCATGGCGTGGACGGATTCGTCTACAACGACTCGGGCTCGGTCCACTGTGAGCTGGAGGGGCCGGTCGACGCCGTCGACGCGGTCGCATCCGCGATCCGCCGGCAGCCGCCGCCAATGGCGCGGGTGGATACCGTTAGCGTGACCCGTCTTGTGCCACAAGGTGAATCGGGATTCCGTATCGTCGAAAGCCGCTGCGGGGACGGCACCCGCACACTGATTGCACCGGATATCGCCGTTTGCGACGACTGCCTGCGGGAGTTGCGTGACCCCGCCGACCGCCGCTACGGACATCCGTTCATCACCTGCACGAACTGCGGCCCCCGCTACACCGTGATCACCGACCTGCCCTACGACCGGCCGGCGACGACGATGGCGGACTTCCGGATGTGCCCGGCCTGCGCCGCCGAGTACGACGACCCTGCGGACCGGCGGTTTCACGCTCAGACGATCGCGTGCCGGGACTGCGGTCCAGCGCTGTCGTGGGTGGGGCCGGGCAATGCCGCCGGCCCCGTGGACGATGCCGTGGGAGCCCTGAATGCCGGCCTGATCGTCGCGGTCAAAGGGATCGGCGGATACCACCTGGCCTGCCGTGCCGACAATGCCGCGGCCGTCGCCGAACTGCGGCGTCGCAAGAGCCGGCCCGTCAAGCCCTTCGCCGTGATGGTCGCCGATCTTGCTGCGGCAGAACGAATCGCCGACGTGAGCGAGGCGGCGGCAGCGCAGCTGCGTTCTTCCCGGGCGCCGATCGTGTTGCTGCCCGCGCGCGATGCGGCGGTGCTGCGATCCACTGCCGTCCGGTTGCGCGACATCGGTGTGATGCTGGCGTATTCACCCGTCCACCACCTGCTCTTTGATGCGCTCGGCCCGGTTCCGCTTGTGATGACGTCGGCCAACCGCGGCGGTTCTCCGATCGTCTTCCGCGACGACGACTTGGATTGGATCGAAGGCCTGGCCGACGGCGTGCTCACCCATGACCGCCCGATTCACGTGCCCTGTGAGGACTCGGTGGTCGCCGTCAGCGCCGACAGCGTGCCGATCCCGGTCCGTCGATCGCGCGGGTACGCCCCGTTGCCGGTCCGCGTGCATGCGACCGGCTCCGCGGCGGTGGTGCTTGCCACCGGCGGTGACGTCAAGACCACGTTCTGCTTGCTGGGTGCCGACGGGCAGGCGCACCTGTCGGCACACCTGGGGGACATGGCCGATCCGCGTACCCAGTCCTGCTTCGAGGCCGCTTATGCGCACCTGGCTCACATGACCGACCGGCAGCCCGATCTGATCGCATGTGACCTGCATCCGTCGTACGCGACCACCCGCTGGGCCGGCCGGCAGGGCTTGGAAGTTCTGCGTGTCCAGCACCATCACGCCCACGCGGTGTCGCTGCTGGCCGAGCACGACCTCCTTGGCACCCCCGTGCTGGCCGTGACCTATGACGGCACGGGCTTCGGTACCGACGAAACGATATGGGGCGGAGAACTTCTCGCGATAGAGGATCCGGCGGGGTTCACCCGCGTCGGCCACCTTGCGCCGTTCGCCCTGCCCGGTGGCGAGGGGGCGATGCGGTATCCGGCCCGGATCGCACTGGACCTGCTGCACCGGGCCGGCATCGCCTGGGATGTCCGGTTGCCGTGCGTGGCCGCTTCGGAGGATGGCATCGGTGTTCTGGCACAACAGATTCCCCGCGGCATCGGTTGCGTGCCGACATCCAGTATGGGCCGTCTGTTCGACGCGGTCGCCAGTCTGCTGGGCGTGTGCCAGACGGTGACCTATGAGGGGCAGGCGGCCGTCGAACTCGAGCATCTGGCTCGCGGCGGTCGCGCGGTACCCGTGGAATTCGGTGTCAGTGCCGGCGTGCTCGATCCGATCCCGGTCATCGCAGGGCTGGCGGACGGTGTGCGCGCCGGGGTGGATGCCGCCGATCTGGCGGCCGGCTTCCACCAGGCCGTCGTGCGCGCGACCGCGGCGGCCGTCGCCGACTGCGCGCGTGCCACCGGTATCTCCACGGTCGGGTTGACGGGCGGGGTGTTCGTCAACCGGATTCTGCTGGACGGACTCCGCAAAGCGTTGACCGGCCAAGGTTTCGACGTCATCAACCACACCGTGCTGCCGTGCAACGACGGGGGCCTCGCGCTGGGCCAGGCCGTCATCGCGGCGGCACGCCACGCCAGGACGGAAGGGAGCGGCCGATGTGCCTTGGCATCCCCGGCAAGGTGATCGACATATGGGACGAGTCGGGTACCCGGATGTCCACCGTCGACTTCGGCGGTACCACCAAGACCGTGTGCCTTGCCTACCTGCCCGACATGAGCGTCGGCGAATACGCGATCGTCCACGCGGGGTTTGCGATCACCCGCCTCGACGAGGATTCCGCCAACACCACACTGAAGATGTTCGGCGATCTCGGGGTGCTCGACGAAGAGCTGTCCGGCACCGAGGGACAAGCCAGGAGGGATCCCGCATGAAATACCTGGACGAATTCCGCGATCCGGTGGCCGCCCGGACACTTGTCGACCAGATCAAGCGCCGCGCGACCCGACGCTGGACCATCATGGAAGTCTGTGGTGGTCAGACGCATTCGATCATCCGCAACGGGATCGACCAACTCCTTGCGGGAGCCGTCGAGTTCATCCACGGCCCCGGCTGCCCGGTGTGCGTGACCCCGCTGGAGATGATCGACCGGGCGCTGGAGATCGCCGCGCGCGACGACGTGATCTTCTGTTCGTTCGGCGACATGCTGCGGGTACCGGGTAGTCGCGAAGACCTGTTCAGTGTGCGGGCCCGCGGCGGCGACGTGCGGATCGTGTACTCGCCGCTGGATGCCACCCGGGTCGCTGCGGACAACCCCGACAAAGAGGTGGTGTTCTTCGGCGTCGGCTTCGAGACCACTGCTCCTGCCAACGCCATGGCCGTGGTGCATGCCCGCCGGCTCGGCCTGGCCAACTTCTCCATGCTGGTGTCGCATGTGCTCGTGCCGCCCGCGATGACGGCGATCTTAAGTTCGCCGGCCAATCGGGTCGAGGGCTTCCTGGCGGCCGGACACGTCTGCACCGTTATGGGCACGCGCGAATACGGGCCGCTGGTAGCCGAATTCAACGTGCCGATCGTGGTGACCGGGTTCGAGCCGCTCGATCTGCTCGAAGGCGTCCGTCAGGTCGTCGACCTGCTGGAAGCGGGAACCCCGGAGTTGCGCAACGCCTATCCGCGCGCCGTCACCGACGCCGGCAACACCGTCGCGCAACAGACCCTGGCCGAGGTGTTCGTGGTCACCGACAGGCCGTGGCGCGGTATCGGCATGATCCCGCGATCGGGCTGGACCCTCTCGACGCGGTATGCGCAATTCGACGCCGAGCGCCGGTTCGGTGTCGGGCACCTGCAGGTCGAGGAGTCCCGGGAATGCCACAGCGGCGAGGTGCTGCAGGGTCTGCTCAAGCCCAACGAATGCCCGGCGTTCGGGACGTCCTGCACGCCACGGACACCGCTTGGCGCGACGATGGTTTCCAGCGAGGGAGCATGTGCGGCGTACTACCAGTTCCGCCGGTTGGAAGTGCACGCACATGCCTGACCGGCCGGCGACCGTCGATCCGGCCGACTGGGTGTGCCCGCTGCCCCTGCGGGAGACCAAGCGGATCGTGCTCGGGCACGGCGGCGGTGGCGTCCTCTCCGAGGAGTTGATCGAGAATCTGTTCCTGCCCGCGTTCGGGTCCACCTGTGGGCCGGCGCGCGATTCGGCAGTGCTCGACGTTCCAGGCGGCCGTATCGCGCTGACTACGGATTCCTTTGTGGTGCAACCACTTTTCTTCCCCGGCGGCAACATCGGCGACTTGGCGGTCAACGGCACGGTCAACGACCTGGCCTGCAGCGGCGCCCAGCCCATCGGCCTGACGGCCGGGTTCATTCTGGAGGAGGGGCTCGAACTGGAAGTACTGGGGGCCGTCGCCTCCGCGATGGGCAGGGCCGCGGCGAACGCGGGTGTGGGCATCGTCACCGGGGACACGAAGGTCGTCGGAAGAGGGGGAGCGGACCAGCTGTTCGTCAACACCGCGGGTGTGGGCGTGATCCCCGCGGGCATCGATATCTCGCCGGATCGTGTTCGTCCGGGCGATCACGTCATCGTGTCGGGCAATCTCGGCGAACACGGGGTGGCGATCATGAGCGTGCGGGAGGGCATCGACTTCGGCACGGTGGTGACCACCGACAGCGCGCCGCTGCACCGGTTGGTGGCGGCGATGCTGGCCGCTTCGTCGGCCTGGGGTGCCCCGGATGCCATCCACGCGCTGCGCGACCCCACGCGTGGTGGACTGGTCGCCTCGGTCGTGGAGATCGCGCGCGCGGCCTCGGTCGGCGTCGAACTAGACGAGGCGAGAATCCCGGTTCCGGAGACGGTGTCGTCGGCGTGTTCCTTCCTCGGCCTGGACCCGCTGCAAGTCGCCAACGAGGGCAAGCTGGTGGCGTTCGTCGACGCCTCCCACAGTGAGGCGGTCCTGGACGCCATGCGCGCCCGGCCCGAAGGCGAGCACGCCGCCATCATCGGGCGAACTGTCGGCGATCATCCCGGCATGGTGGTGGGCAGAACGGCGTTCGGGACCACGCGCGTCATCGAAAGGGAACTGGGCGAACAGCTTCCGCGGATCTGTTGACACGCCGAAAGGCGCCCAGTCTCGGCGGCCGGGCGCCTTTCGGCGTGCGCAGTACGTCCCATGGGCCTACTGCCTCTTGCCGACCAGGGCGTCCACCGGGTCAGGTGTACCGTCGCGGTCGCACACCACCCGATAGGCCAAGTACCCGCAGCCAAGCATGAGGAACAGGAAGATCACCGCGAAGTACTGCAGGAACCATGACTCGCCCGCCGGGTCGTACACCTCCCTGGCGGCCAGCCGATGTTGATTACCAACATGCTGCCCATCACCACCGCGATCAGGTTGACCCCGCTGCCCCACCGGCCGAGATCCATCACGGGCGGCCCGTAGGACAGGCTGGTCCCGCGGAGGCGGTGGATCAACGCGGGCACCGTGACCCTGGGATAGGCCAGGTAGACGATCACCACCGACACCGACGCGATGGCCGCGAACACACTCGACTGCCCGATGTTGACCAGTAGCACGAGGATCCCCAGCGTGCTGACCGCGATGCCGGTGATGACCGGCGTGCCGGTGCGCTTGTTGACCCTCGACAGGAATTTGCCGAACGGCTACCGGTTGTCGCGGGCCATCGAGAACATCACCCGTGAGGCCGACGCCTGGATCGCCAGCGTGGCCGAGAAGATCGCGACCGCCACCAATCCCAGCAGCGCCTTGCCCAGTCCGGTGTCCAGCCGGCTTTCGATCACCCAGGCGATGCCTCCGTGTGCCAGGTTGTCACCGAGTTCGGGCGCCGACATCAACGCGGCCAGAATCATCAGGCCGGCGCCGGCGAACGACACCAGCAACGCGTTCACGATCGCCTTGGGGGGGTCCGGCGCGGGTTCCGTGCTCCTCGGAAAGCTCGGCGGCACTGTCGAATCCGTACATCACGTACGCGGCCATGAGCATCGAGGCCAACAACGAGCGCTGGTAGCCCAGCCCGTCCCGTGCGCGCCGGTGTCGACGATGGCGGCGACCGGGCCGCGCTCCGAGGACGAGATCGCCGGGTCGTAGGTGGCGGTCATGGTGGCGCTCCTTGGCTTGTCAATAACTATCGTGTGACAGAAATTAGCCGCGGAGTGTTGTTTCCGGCATTTCGGGTGCGCCACAACTGTGTGACCGAAAGGGCCGCCTGGTAACAATCTTCTGTATGCACGCTATCGCCGCGACGATCCGAGAGATGGATGCTGCCAGCGATGAGCCGTCTTTGCTTGCCGGAATGGAGCGCGCCCGGTACGCGATCCGGGAGGAACTGGCCGCGCACACTCCCGCGGTCACCCTGGCCGGGGCGTGGTCGGAGGTACTGCGCCATGGTGTTGCGGCCGGGGTGCGGATCGGCGGATCGGCCCAACCGTGGACGTGGTTCGTCTCCGGCAGCGTCGCACGAGGAGAGGCCGCACCCGGTTCGGACGTCGAGACAATGGTGGTTCTCGACGACACCGTCGACGACGACGGCAAGGTCTCGCTGCTCGCGCGAGCGGCGGATGTGCAGAGCCTGCTGGAACGGTGCGGCATCCAGGGAGACGCCAACGGCGTCCTGGCCAGCCGTCCGCGGTTCTGCCGCCGTCTGGTCAGCTGGAACAAGGGCATCGGGCAGTGGACCGCGGACCCGGGTCAAGACCGCGGCGTGGTGATGACCGGGCTGCTGGCGGATTCGGTGGCGGCTCCCGGGCAGGCGCGCTGGCCCGACGACCTGTTGCGCGCCCGTACCCTCGCCGCCGTCACCTGCAGCTATCCGGTCCGCCGAGCGATGTTGCAGGACGCCACCGCGCTCCGGGCGGGCTTTCCGTCCCGGCTGCGCATGTTCACCTCGGGCGGCGACACCGTCGACGTCAAGCGGGCGGCCATCGACCCCGTTGTGAAGATCGCACGATGGGCGGCCCTTTCGGCCGGGTCGCCGGCGCTGTCGACGTTTGATCGTCTCGACGCCGCGGCTAACGGTGTGCTCGACGCCGACGATGCGTCCAGCCTGCACGAGTGCTTCGAATGGCTGCTGAGATTTCGATGGCGCCGCCGTGCCGGACCCTGGCTTCGCGAGGAACCGGTGAACGATGTCGTCGTGTTGTCGGAGGCGGCGCCGGTAGAACGGGCGGTGTTGCGCAGTGTCGCGCGCGAGGTGGCGGGTATCAGCCGCAAGCTGACCTTGCTGGCGGCGACGCGATCGTTGGAGTGACCGGCGTTAGCCAGGAGCCGCGGCATCGCCGGCGGGATAGACGGGCGGGAGGTGCGACGGGCGGTCCCCGGCTTGGGCGCGGCGATAAACCGCTGATGCGAAGCCTGCCCAGTCGGCCGATGTCAAGTCGAGATCGTCGACGTCGACCCACAACAGCGGCCGGGTCTGTTCGCTGCGGTTCGGCCGGGATGATCGCGATTTCCCACGGGCGCCGGCCGTCATGTCGCACGGGGGCCGCGCTGCGTGGCCTTCGGCGATGGGGTGTCGGTGACGAGGGCGGATGCGGTGCGGAGCAACTCGGAGACCTTCGGGTGGGCGAGTCGGTAGTACACCGCGTTGCCCACCCGTTCGCTGGCGACCACACCGTGGCGTTTGAGCACGGCGAAGTGTTGTGACAGCAGCGTCGCCTCAAGTTTGGTTTCGGCCAGAATGGCACTGACTGCGACGGGGCCCGTCGCCGCGCACAAGATCTCCAGCACGAGTACGCGCGCGGGGTGGGCGAGTGCCTTGAAGAGTTTCGACTTCACCTCGCAGGGTTGTTGCGCGAAGCCATCCAGATAGCTATCGGGCACCGTCCGACTCTACCGAGTCGTGAGCGGAATCGGCGCCCTTAGCTGCCGCCAGGGCTTGAACACCCCGACCCGGCCGAGGCCAGAGATGCCAGGCGATCAGATGTCTCAGGGGCGTGGGCTGTCCGACCGGCACGTACACCATTGGCCGGGCGGTACGGAGGCCTTGACTTCGTCGACGTGCTGGCCGCAACCGTCCCAGGTGGTCTTGCCGCAGTGCGGACATTGGACCGGATAGCACATGGCTTCCTCCTCTTGTTCCGGACGCGGCGCGCGGATCTGCCCGTGCCGCCATGACGTCGCCAAATAACGATAGCGATGCCGCCGCGTCGTCGATGGGCTCGTCTGGGGCCCCGCCCGGACCGATGCTCCCGGCATTCATCGTGTGCGCGAATCGCTTGTGCGACAAATGAACCGCGATCAAGCGGGTAATGCTGGGCTAGTGCTGGGCTAGTTCAAGGGCCGCAGCACGATCGGCAATCCGTCGATCGGCACCGGCATCCCACCCCAGTCGTAGCGAGGTTCGTAACCCGGCCGCGCCAGTTCCAGCCGGTACGTGCGCAGCAGGCGGTGCAGGATGGTCTTGACCTCCAGCTGACCGAAAACCATGCCGATGCACTTGTGTGCCCCGCCGCCGAACGGGGCGAATGCATAACGGTGCCGCTTGTGCTCGGCCCGCGGCTCCGCGAAGCGATCCGGATCGAAGCGCTCGGGATCGGTCCACAGTTCCGGCAGCCGGTGGGTCATCGACGGCCACGTCACCACGTCGATGCCGGCCGGGACGTAGTGACCCAATAACTCGGTGTCGCGAACCGCACGACGGAAGTTCCACGGGACCGGGGTCACCATTCGCAGCGCTTCGTTCATCACCAGATCGAGGGACTCGAGCTTGTCCAGTGCCTCGATGTCCAGCGGGCCGTCGCCGAGGCGCGCCGATTCGTCGCGGCATCGCTCCTGCCACTCGGGGTTGGCGGCCAGCTGATACACGATCGTGGTGGCGGTGGACGTGGACGTGTCGTGGGCGGCCATCATCAGGAAGATCATGTGGTTGACGATGTCGTCATCGGTGAACCGCTCGCCGTTTTCGTCCGCCGTGTGGCACAGTGCCGAAAGCATGTCGGCGCCTTCGGAGTTCCGCTTCTCGGCGATGCGCTCGACGAAGTAGTCCTCCAGCAGCTTTCGCGCCCGCAGCCCCCGCCACCAGGTGAACGGGGGGACGCTCTTACGGATGATCGCGTTGCCGGCCCGGGTGGTGGTGAAGAACGCGTCGTTGATGGTTGTCACCAGCTTGTGATCGGTGCCCGGTTCGTGGCCCATGAAAACGACCGACGCGATGTCGAGCGTCAGTTCCTTCATCGCGGGGTGCACCAGGAACCGGGCGTCGTTTGCCACCCAGTCCGTCGCCACGACCTTGGCGACGACCTTGTCGACGTGTTCGACGTAACCGGACAGCCTGGTCCGGGTGAACGCCTCCTGCATGATCCGGCGGTGAAACATGTGCTCGTCGAAGTCGAGCAGCATCAGTCCGCGATGGAAGAACTTGCCGATCATCGGATCCCAGCCCCGCTGGGAGAAGTCCTTGTTGCGATTGGACAAGACGATCTGAGTGGCATCCGGGCCCAGCGCGAGTACGCCCTGCAACGCCGGGGTGTACGCGAAGTGGATCGGGCCGTACTTGCGATAGACGTGCAGCACGTAGTCAGGCCCGCCCCTGAAGATCTCGATCATGTGGCCGACGACCGGCAGACCCGAATCACCCATCACCGCTTTGAGACCGCTTTCCGGCGGCGGGTCGGCGAGTACGAACTGGTTCCACTCCCGGTCGAGTAGACGTTTCTCGATCGCACCCATGCCGGGAATGGTCGTCGGTGTCGGCTTGAGACGCCGCTTGGCCTGGTCAAGCACGTAACGGGGAGTGCTGATCGTCGTCACCGGGGGCTCCTTTGCGCTCCACGACCGGAATGTGCTGTGCCGCAAATCACGTGCACGTCATCTCAGCCGCAAACTTGACTACTGTCAAGTTTCGTTCCACCGCCGGTGTGGTGCAAGGTGTGTCGGTGAGCGTTTCCGAGGAGGCGGCCGACGCCGCGCCCGTCCCCCGCCGTCGCGGCGACAGGCAGCGGCAGGCGATTGTGACGGCGCTGCGACAGCTGCTGGAGGAGACGCCGTTCGCGGAGCTGTCCGTGAGTGCGATCAGCGACCGTGCCGGGGTGGCCCGGTCGGGCTTCTACTTCTACTTCGATTCCAAGTACGCGGTGCTGGCCCAGCTCCTCGCCGAGGCCACGCAGGAGCTCGCCGAACTCACCGAATACTTCGCACCCCGCCGCGCCGGTGAGTCGCCGGCGGCCTTCGCCAGGCGCATGGTGGGCAGTGCGGCGGTGATGTTCGCACACAACGATCCGGTGGTGTCGGCTTGCAGTGCGGCACGGGTGACCGACGCCGAGATCCGGCGCATCCAGGACGCTCAGATCAACACCGTCATCGACCGGATCGTCACCATCGTCGAAGGCGAAATCAAAGCGGGCACAGCGCATCCCATCAGCGACGACATTCCGATGCTGATCCGGACCCTGGGCGCGATGACGGTCATGGCCCTTTCCGGTGACTCATCGTTCCGCGGACCTGACGGCAGTCCCGAACGTATGGTGGCCATCCTGGAACAGCTGTGGCTGACGTCATTGTGGGGCGGGTCCGCGGTTTGAGCCGTACCGTGCGGCGCCGCCCTCATCGGAAGGTCTCGTCGGAAGGTATGGTCACCGCCATGTCCGACGCGTTTTGGGGGAAGCGGTGCCTGATCACGGGCGCGGCGAGCGGGATCGGTCGTGCGACGGCGCTCGAACTCGCCCGCCGGGGCGCTGAGCTCTACTTGACCGACCGTGACACTACAGGGCTGACCACTACCGTCGCCGACGCGCGTGCGCTCGGTGCGACGGTCGCCCGACATCGTGCGTTCGACATTTCCGACTACGAGGAGGTGGCGGCTTTCGCGGCGGATATCCACACCCGGCATGCGCCGATGGATGTCGTGATGAACATCGCCGGCATCTCTGCCTGGGGCACGGTCGACCAGCTGACCCATCGGCAGTGGCGTTCGCTGGTGGATATCAACCTGATGGGGCCGATCCATGTCATCGAAGCGTTCATCCCGCCGATGCTCGCGGCGGCGCGGGGCGGTCATCTCGTCAACGTGTCGTCGGCGGCGGGGTTGGTCGCGCTGCCGTGGCACGCGGCTTACAGTGCCAGCAAGTACGGTTTGCGCGGCCTGTCGGAGGTCCTGCGCTTCGATCTGGCCCGACACGGCATCGGCGTCTCGGTCGTCGTCCCAGGTGCGGTGAGAACCCCCTTGGTCAACACCGTGGAAATCGCGGGTGTCGACCGGGACAATCCACGCGTCGCGTGGTGGGTGGACCGCTTCAGTGGACACGCCGTCACACCCGAACATGCGGCCGCGGCGATTCTGGCCGGGGTGGAGAAGAACCGATTTCTCATCTACACCTCGCCGGACATCCGTGCCCTCTATGCGTTCAAGCGGTTTGCGTGGTGGCCCTACAGCGTGGCAATGCGCCGGGTCAATGTGCTCTTTTCTCGCGCGTTGCGGCCAGAGCCGAAGGCATCGGCGGACATCGCGAGCCCCAGTGCCGCGGCGGAACGCTGAAGCTGCAGCCGGTCATCGAGGCCGACTGCGTGACCACTACTTGGATATGCGGACGAAGTCGGCGAAGGTAGCGATCAGCCGGTGCCGCAATAGCGCGGGCAGTGCGCACGCGTCCAACTCGCCCGCGCAATACCTCTGCCCTGCGCCGGCCCATGCCGACCCCACGATGGCCACCCAGACGGCGGATACCAACTCCACCCGCCGGTCGTCGGGGTCGGTCCCCATTCGCGCTGCCAACTCGGCGGTCACGCGAGGCGGGCGCACGGTCGTCGACAGCAGTTGCACCGGAGGCGAGAGGTAGACGGTCTGCAGGACGCTGGCGAGCAGGGCCGTCGATTGCGCGCCGTTGCTTTCGATGTTGTCCAGCGTGGCGAGGTTGGCCGCCAGCAGTGCGTCAAGTGGGGGCAGTTCCCTGGGCACCCGGGCCAGCTCGGTGCCGACCGCTCCGGCGTAGCGGAGGACGGTCGACAGCAGGAGGAGGTCCTTGCTGGGAAAATAGTGCGCGACCGTGCGGGGCGACACATCGACCGCGGCGGCGATCTGGTCGACCGTCGTGGCTTCGTAGCCCCGGCTGGCGACCAGATTGACGGCCGCATCAATCAGCCGGGCGCGCGTTATCCGCTTCTTGCGCTCGCGCAGTCCCAGCCGGCCGGTCCGACCCCCCATGCCTTGATGGTATCCGGTGTCGGGGTCGTCGCGGCGAAAGGCCCGGCAAATTTCGTTGTCGCCCGGTGCGGGCAAGCCGAAGCCGAGCCTCGTCGGTTCGCCGGCCACCCTCACCGTTGTGGTGCGAGCTCCAGGCGCACTCCGAGCAGTCTGACGGGGCGTTGGAGGTCGAACAGGCCCAGAAGCTGCAGGGCCGCCTCGGTGATGACGCCGGAATCGACGCCGGGCCGCTCGAGCTTGCGGATTTTCGTGCGCGTGCAGAAGGTGGAAGTCCGAACGGTCACCGCGACGCGTGTCACGGTGCGGTCCTGCGCGAAGACCTCGGCCAGGGTCTGCCGCGTCAGTTCGACTATCGCCGTGCGCATTTGGTCGACATCGGTCAGGTCGTGCGGGAAGGTGACGACATGGCTGCGAGAACGCGGCACCCACGGCTGTGAGCTGACTTCGTCGTCCCCGCCTCCCTTGGCCAGCAACAGCAGCCACAGACCGGTCCGCGGCCCGAATGTCGACGTGAGCAGTTCGGCGTCAGCGTGCGCGAGCCCCCGGATCGTGGTGATGCCCAGTGCGTCGAGCGCCTTGGCCGTCTTCGGCCCCACCCCCCAGAGCGCATCGACGGGCCGGGCGCCCATGACGTCCATCCAGTCCTCGCCCGTGAGAGTGAAGATGCCTCCCGGTTTGGCGAAGCCGGTGGCGACCTTCGCCCGCTGTTTGTTGTCGCTGATCCCCACCGAGCAGGACAGTCCCGTCTCCGTGAAGATCGCGGTCCTGATGTGCTCGGCCAGCGTCACCGGATCGTCGGTCCCTGCAGCCAGGTAGGCCTCGTCCCAGCCCCACACCTCCAGCGGGTGGCCGAATTCCCGCAGCACGCCCATCACCTCCTCGGAGGCCGCGTCGTAGGCGGCCGGGTCCGACGGCAGGAAAACGGCTCCGGGGCAGCGCCGGGCAGCGGCCCGCAGCGGCATTCCCGCGTGCACACCGAATTCACGGGCCAGGTAGGAGGCGCAACTGACGACTTTGCGGGGCTCTGTCGGGTCGCCGTTGCCCCCGACGATGACGGGAAGGCCGACCAGTTCGGGGCGACGGCGCAGTTCGACCGCCGCCAGGAACTGATCCAGGTCGATATGCAGGATCCAGCGGCTGCTCACCGGCTGCTCACCGGCCGCACAGCTTGCGAGCCAGGCTCTCCCATCCGTCGCAGAGCTGCTGCAAGGTCTGTCCGCCGACTTCGAGCCGATGCTCGATGTAGTCGGTGTCGAGCAGCGACAACAGCGCATCCGTCTGGGCGTCGAGGTCTCCTGTGGTCTCGGCGGAGTGCAGCAGCAGCCGCACGTGCGTGCGCAACACCGCCGCGACGGCGTTGTGGCGGGTGCGGGGATCGCGGTTGGCCGCCGACAACAGCACGCGGTGGGTGTGGGCGAACCAGATGCGCGCGCGGCCGAACGCCACCAGCCGCTCCAGCGGCGGCGCGGCCGGCCCGAGGGGCGCCGGCCCGAACATGAAGGCCTGCTGGCTGGCGCGTTCGTCCTCGTCGAGCAGTTCGGTCATCAGGCCTGCACGGCTGCCAAACCGGCGGAACACCGTGCCCTTGCCCACGCCCGCGGACCGGGCCAAGTCGTCCATGGTGACAGCCTCGGCGCCGCGCTCGGCGATCAGGCGGCGGGCGGTGTCCAGTAGGAGCCGCCGATTCCTAGACGCGTCTGTGCGTTCTGGGCGGTCCTCGCCCGATAACGGGAATTCGCCGGTGATGGCGGTCACTTGGGCACCGTCCTTTCCGGGGATGCCCGATGGGTGTTCGTTGAAGGGACTCGGCGGGGGCGGAGGTGACGGCCAGTGGCGGTCGCTCGTAGAGGGCCAGCATGACACCGCCGCCCTCGGTCCTTTCGGGGTCGCAGCCCGGCATCAGCAAGACCTGGCGGGACGGCGTAGTCATCTGCGGCGCGAAGTCCGACACCGGCGACGCGCTGGTGATCGCAAAGTACCCGCGACTGCGCCACCATCGGCTGCACCCCGTGACGCCCTGCAGTGCGCAGACCAAGGCGGTGCGCACGGTGGTGCACACCCGTGACGACGTCGTCGCCATAGGCGCATCGGCCAGCAACCAGCTCAGCACGGCATGAGGCTGACTCGGGAAGCGTCATGACACGACCCTAGCCGAAGTCGGAATCAATCGGACCGCAGTCCGGTTGAGTGGGATGACCGTGTGACGACTTGAAGGGCAACGACGATGACAGAGATTCTGGTGCTGGTGGGAAGCTTGCGGATCGGTTCGGTGAACCGCCAGATCGCCGAGGTGGCCGCGGAGGTGGCACCGGGGGTCGGTGTCGGCGACCTCACCGTGACGGTCTATGAGGGGCTGGGGGAGGTGCCGTTCTACAACGAGGACCTCGATATTGCCGAGGCGCCCGCGGCTGGCGCACGCCTTCGCGCGGCCGTCACGGCCGCCGATGCTGTGCTGGTGGTGACGCCCGAATACAACGGCACCATCCCCGGCGTGCTGAAGAATGCCATCGATTGGCTTTCCCGGCCGTACGGCAGCGGCGCCCTGCAAGACAAGCCCGTGGCGGTCATCGGCGGCGCGTTCGGGCAGTACGGCGGCGTGTGGGCGCACGACGATGCGCGTAAGTCCTTCGGTATAGCCGGGGCGCGGGTTGTCGACGACATCGCGCTGTCGGTGCCTATCGGCGCCTTCGACGGCAGGCATCCGCGAGAGAACGCCCGGCTTGTCCGCGATGTCACTGAGGTGGTCGAAAAGCTCGCTGCCGAAATCGGGTAAGCCGAAATCGGGTAAGCGCGCAAAGCCGCCGGCGGGTCGCTCTTGATCTGTCGGCGGCTTTGCTGTAAGCGGACGGCGCCCGTAGTGGCGCTGAACTTGTCGGTGCCCGGTGGTAGAACAGGTGGGAGCGGGGCAGGAGTCGGGGTGTGTGATCCGCGACACGCCGACGAGTCGTCCGCCCATAGGTTACGACCAGGGAATTTCATGAATGTTTTTCAGAACATCTTGTATGCCTTCGCGATGTCGGGCACTAGGTGTAGTGTTTGTCCGGCCGACAGCCCAAGAATTCGCAGGTGGGGCCGGGGACCGTGAGAGTCGTCGATCCGACAGGATCGCATCGACTGGACGTGGCCTCCGGCGCGGGGAATCCTGGGGCCCGTGCGGTGCGCTTAAAAGTAGTGAGTACCAGCCCGTTGAGTCCATGACAGTTCGCTGACCTTGGTCGAGGAGCCGCGCCGAAGATGAGCATCACCGTGTACACCAAGCCCGCGTGCGTGCAGTGCAACGCCACCTATAAGGCGCTGGACAAGCAGGGCACCGCCTATGACGTCGTCGACATCACGATGGATTCCGAGGCGCGGGATTACGTGATGGCACTGGGGTATCTCCAGGCCCCGGTAGTAGTTGCCGGCGGTGAGCACTGGTCGGGATTCCGCCCCGACCGGATCAAGGCTCTGGCCGGAGCCGTCGCGTCCACCGCATAGGGTTTTCGAGGGGCTCGGTTGAAGGAGGGGACGCCGGAGGTGCCTGGGAGCAATCTTGTCTACTTCTCCAGCGTGTCGGAGAATACCCACCGGTTCGTCGAGAAGCTGGGCCTGCCCGCCACGCGAATCCCACTGCACGGCCGCATCGAGGTGCACGAACCGTACGTTTTGGTGTTGCCGACATACGGCGGCGGTCGCGCCACACCGGACATCAACAACGGCGGCTATGTCCCCAGGCAAGTCATCGCGTTCCTCAACAACGAGCACAACCGGTCGTTGATCCGCGGCGTCATCGCCGCGGGCAACACCAACTTCGGCGCCGAATTCGGGTATGCGGGGGACGTCGTCTCCCGCAAGTGCGGCGTCCCGTACCTGTACCGCTTTGAACTCATGGGTACCGCCGACGACGTGCAAGCCGTCCGCGCGGGCCTGGCCGCATTCTGGAAGGAACAGACGTGCCATCAATTGTCACAGCTGTAGAACCGGTGACCTCCGGGGCGCACGTGCGCACTGGTTCCGGGTCGGCGGAGCACGACTACCACGCGCTCAACGCAATGCTGAACCTGTACGACGCGGATGGCAGGATCCAGTTCGACAAGGACATTCTGGCGGCGCGTGAGTACTTCCTGCAGCACGTCAACCAGAACACGGTGTTCTTCCACAATCAGGACGAGAAGCTCGATTACCTGATCCGGGAGAACTACTACGAGCGCCAGGTGCTCGACCAGTACAGCCGCAACTTCGTCAAGACGCTGCTGGATCGGGCGTATGCCAAGAAGTTCCGGTTCCCGACCTTCCTGGGAGCCTTCAAGTACTACACCTCGTACACGCTGAAGACCTTCGACGGGAAGCGTTACCTCGAGCGGTTCGAGGACCGCGTCGTCATGGTGTCGCTGACACTGGCGGCCGGCGACACCGCGCTGGCTGAAAAGCTGGTCGACGAGATCATCGAAGGCCGTTTCCAGCCGGCCACCCCGACGTTTCTCAACTCGGGCAAGAAGCAGCGCGGCGAGCCGGTCAGCTGCTTTCTGCTTCGCATCGAGGACAACATGGAGTCGATCGGCCGCTCCATCAACTCGGCCTTGCAGCTGTCCAAGCGCGGTGGCGGAGTCGCGTTGTTGCTGAGCAATATTCGTGAGCACGGGGCGCCGATCAAGAACATCGAAAACCAGAGTTCCGGCGTCATCCCGATCATGAAGCTGCTGGAGGACTCGTTCTCCTACGCCAATCAGCTCGGTGCCCGGCAAGGCGCCGGAGCCGTGTACTTGCACGCACACCATCCCGACATCTACCGGTTCCTGGACACCAAGCGTGAGAACGCCGACGAGAAAATCCGCATCAAGACGTTGAGCCTGGGCGTGGTGATTCCCGACATCACCTTCGAACTCGCCAAGCGCAACGACGACATGTACCTGTTCTCGCCGTATGACGTCGAACGGGTTTACGGGCTGCCGTTCGCCGACATCTCCGTCACCGAGAAGTACTACGAGATGCTCGATGACGGGCGAATCCGGAAGACCAAGATCAAAGCCCGCGAGTTCTTTCAGACTCTGGCCGAGCTTCAGTTCGAGTCGGGCTACCCGTACATCATGTTCGAAGACACCGTCAATCGCGCGAACCCCATCGCCGGCAAGATCACTCACTCAAATTTGTGCTCGGAGATACTGCAGGTGTCGACGCCCTCGGAGTTCAACGACGACCTGTCGTATTCCACCGTGGGAAAGGACATTTCGTGCAATCTCGGGTCGCTCAACATCGCCAAGGCGATGGATTCGCCCGATTTCGCACAGACCATCGAGGTGGCCATCCGGGCGTTGACGGCAGTCTCCGACCAGACCCACATCACCTCGGTGCCCTCAATCGAGCGGGGTAACAACGAGTCCCACGCCATCGGCCTGGGGCAGATGAACTTGCACGGTTACCTGGCCCGCGAGCGGATCTTCTACGGCTCGGACGAGGGCGTCGACTTCACCAACATTTACTTCTACACGGTGCTCTACCAGGCGCTGCGGGCATCGAATCGCATTGCGATCGAACGGGGTACGCGTTTCGCCGGCTTCGAGAACTCGACCTACGCCAGCGGTGAGTTCTTCGACAAGTACACCGACCAGGTCTGGGAGCCGAAGACGGACGCGGTGCGCACGCTCTTCGCCGACGCCGGCATCGGCATTCCGGACCAGGAGGACTGGCGCAGGCTCAAGGAGTCGGTGCAGACCCACGGCATCTACAACCAGAACCTGCAGGCCGTTCCGCCGACCGGGTCGATCTCCTACATCAACCACTCGACCAGCTCGATCCACCCGGTGGCGTCCAAGATCGAGATCCGCAAGGAAGGCAAGATCGGCCGCGTCTACTACCCGGCGCCGTACATGACCAACGACAACCTGGAGTACTACCAGGACGCCTACGAGATCGGCTACGAGAAGATCATCG
>CAZEHT010000008.1:0-56236 GCA_964511995.1 uncultured Mycobacterium sp. | reverse complement strand
CGAGTGAGAGGGTTTCCGATAGTGCTGATCTGTGTTTTGGGGGCCACCGGGCACGCCGGATCCAAGGTCGTGGACGCGCTCAGAGCCGACGGCCATGACGTGGTCGGGGCATCGCGCGGTTCGGGTGTCGACGTCTTCAGCGGTGAGGGTCTGCGCGAGGCATTGACGGGAGCCGATGCGGTCATCGACCTCGCCAATCCCCCGTCCTTCGAGGACGAGCCGGTGATGAAGTTCTTCAGCACCTCGGCAGCCAACCTCGTAACGGCCGCAGGCGCCTCCCGAGTCGGTCATGTCGTGGTCTTGTCGATCGTCGGCGTCGACGGATTGCAGGCCAGCGGTTATATGCGGGCGAAGGTGGCCCAGGAACGGATCATCAGTGCATCCGGGCTGCCCTACACCATCCTGCGTGCCACCCAGTTTTACGAGTTCACGCAGGCCATCGTCGCGTCGTTGTTCGTCGAGGACGAAGTGCGCGTGCCCGATGCGCTGATTCAACCGATCGCCGTCGCCGCCGTCGCCTCCGAAGTGGTGCGTGTCGCAAACGGCACCCCCCGAAACGGCGTCGTCAACATCGGCGGCCCAGAGAAGCTGACCTTCGCGGAGATGGCGGCAATGGTGGTGGCCGCCAACGGTGATGACACTCCGGTGATCGTCGACCCCGGCGCCGGTTACTTCGGCGCACCGCTGCACACCAACAGTTTGGTCACCGCGGACAGCGAAATGCTCGCTGGGACACGCTTTGCCGACTGGCTGCGGAATCGGTGACCGCGTTACCGGGAGTAGCGTCTCGCGTCGTCAATCACCGGGCGCAGCCGGCGCCTCGGATTCTTCCGGCCCGGGCGCGGCGACGGACTCCGCCTCACCGGACTCCGAGGCCATCTCGGGCAGCTGGCTCACCAGGTACTCGGCCAGGCCCCCGATGGTCGGATAATCGAATACCGCGGTCGCGTTGATCGTGAACGCGCCGCCGAATTGACTGTGCAACCGGTTGCGGAGTTCGATCGCCATCAGTGAATCGGTACCGAGGTCCAAGAACCGGCTGGTTGCGGCCGGCGGCTGCGCCAGCCGCAGGAAGTTCTGCACCTCGCGCTGAAGGAATTCGGTCACGAAATCGGCGCGCTGCTGCACCGGTATCTCCTGCAGTTGCTTGAGCAACTCACTGTCGCCGGTCACCTCCCCGACGGCACTGGGCAACACGAGGTCGAGAATCGGTGGACGCGACGTGCCCAGCACCTTCGCCGCACGCTGCCAGTTGGCCTTGATGACGGTTGCCTGACCGGTTCCGTTGGCGACGACCTCGGCCAGCGCGCTGAGCGCGGCCGAGGGATCCAGCGGAATCAGGCCCTGCGCGCTGATATTGGCGCGTGCGGCTTCCGACGAAGCCATGCCACCCTGTGCCCAGGGACCGAAGTTGACACCAGTGGCGGGCAACCCCTGCGCCCTTCTCTGCGCGACGAAGCCGTCGAGGAACGCATTGGCAGTCGCGTAGTTGGACTGGCCGGGCGAACCGAACAAACTGGACACCGAGGAAAACACGATGAAGAAGTCCAGCTCGTCGTCTTTGATCAGACGGTTCAGGTGACAGGCGCCCAACGCCTTGGGCGCCAATGTCGTTCGGAATCGCTCCAGGGTCTGCTGGGACAGCAGCGCATCGTCGAGCTCACCCGCCAAATGTGCCACCCCGGCCAGCGGCGGCAACTCCGCGCGAATCCGGTCCAGCAGGTTCGCCACTTCTGACTCGTCACCGACGTCGGCCGCCAGGACGTGGATGCGGCACCGGTAACGCTCGGTGATCTCCTCGATCAACCGTTGTGCGTCCGCATCGGGCGCACGCCGGCTGGTCAACACGATGTCACGGGCGCCGAGTTGGGCCAGATACGACGCCGTGTGCAGACCGATCGCGCCGAGTCCGCCGGTGATGAGATAGCTGCGATCGGCACGCGGCTGCAGCGGGTTCGGCATCTGCAGAACGATTTTCCCGATGTGCCGCGCCTGCTGCATGCGGCGGAACGCGGCCCTCGCCTCGGTCAGCGGGTAAATCTCGGCGGACAGCGGCGTCCACTCCCCCTTGGCCAACCCCGCCGACACCTCCGTCAGCAAGCCGTGAATGCGCTCGGGCTCCTGGAAGGTCACCGTATCCAGCGCGACGATCTCGTATGCGATATCGGGACGAGCCTCCGCCATCTGGTCGGGGGTCCAGATGTCGCGCTTGGCAATCTCGGCGAAACGGCCGTTCTGGGCGGTGGCCCGCACGGTCGCTTCGACAAACCCGTCATTGGTCAGGCTGTTGAGCACCACATCCACACCCGTTCCGCCGGTATCCGCCAGAATCTGGTCGGCGAAATCCGTTGTGCGCGAGTCGTAGAGGTACTGAACTCCCAGATTGCGCAAGGTCGCGCGTTTGTAGGTGCTGGCGGTGGCGAAGACCGTGGCGCCGCGTTGCTGGGCCATCTGGATCGCGGCCAATCCAACCCCACCGCTAGCGGCATGGATGAGCACACGGTCACCGGGCTTAAGTTGCGCCCAGTCGAATGCGAGCCGAACCGTCAGTGCCGCGGCGGGAATGGTCGCCGCATCCACCGCGCTGACCCCGTCGGGAATCGGGGCCAGCAGCTGGGCCGGCACGTTGAACCGGCTGGAGAACGCGCCCTGCATGAAGCCGTAGACGCGCTGACCCACCTCGAGACCGGTGACACCGCCGCCCAGTTGCGTGACTGTGCCGGCGAAGTCGCCGCCGATCGGCCCGGGGTCGCCCGGGTAAAGGCCCAAGACGTTGAGCACATCCCGGAAGTTGAGGCCCGCCGCCTCCACCCGGACCTGTACGTAACCCTCATCCGGCGCCGGCACGTCCACCTCGGTCAGACGCAGGTTGTCGATCGCCCCGCGCTCGGTGGGCGCCAGCACGTAGTCGCCTCCGCGCGGCACCGTGAGATTGCCACTGCGCGCCCACGGCAACAACCGCGACGCCAGCAGCTTTCCTTGCCGCAGTGCGAGTTCCGGCTCGATCAGGGACGGGCCGGGCGTGCCAATCAGGTTGGCGAGTGCCTGCACGGCCTCCTGCGAACCGTCGCAGTCGACCAGCTTGCAGCGCAGCGCCGGTTCCTCGTTGATCGTGGTGCGCCCGAATCCCCACAGCGCCGCCTGCACCGGGTCGACCGGCTCACCCGACTCGGTGGCCACGGCCTGCTCGGTGACGATCCACAGTCCCCCGGGCAGTTTCACCTGCCCGGCCTGCACGGTGTGCACGGCGGACAGCAGGTTGGCGATCTCCGTCTCGATGCGTGCGGCGACCTGGGTGCCCGACTCGTCCACACCGGCTGAGGCAGTGCGCCAGACTACACCGGCGAATGGCACGCCGCGCTCGTGCGCCTGCGCCAGCAGCTGACCGAGGGGCTCCGGATTGGTGCTCCGGTGAAACGGGATACAGCTCGGCACGGCGGCCGCCAGTTCATCGAATCCGGCGATCAGCCAGGTGCCGCTCGGAGTTCCGGTATCACCGGAGGGCGGCACCTCATGCCAGCCGAGGCTGTAGAGCAGCCGGGTGGCGTCGCCGCCAAGGCCGCGCAACAACGCTTGTCGCGGCGCCCGCTTGACCGTGAACTCGCGAATCCCGCCCAGGAGCCGGCCATTGCGCTCGACGAAGTCGAGATCGAAGACCTGCGTCTCGCTGTTGAGCTCGCTGGTATGCCAACGTGCGCGGCAGTAGAACCGGCGTGGCATCTTTTCCCGAAGCCACACCTGCCCGTAACGCAACGGCAGGAAAAGATCGTTGACGCCCTGTTCGGCCGCCCGAAGCGCCGGGAACGCCGGGAAGGCGACGCCGGTGCACAAGTCCATCAGAACCGGGTGCATCGGCTCGGTTCCCAACTGTTCGGAGAGTTCTACGCCGACACTGATATCCCCGATGGCCTCACCCTCACCGAGCCACAACGACTTCAGCGAACCGGACCAGTTGGGCCCCCATGCGAGCTCCATGTCCGAGAAGGTCTCGAACAAGTCCTGCGGGCGCATGCGCTCCATCCGTTCGGTCGCGGCGTCGACGGGTTCCGTGTCTTCGGCCGCCGACTCGTCGGTGCCGCCGGTGATATCGGGCAGGCCGGGCACCACGGTGCCCTCGGCGTTCAGCGACCATTCGGCGTCGCGCTCGCCGTACGGACGGCTGTGCACCTGGAAGCGCCGTCCGCCCTCCTCCATCGGATGCAGTGTCAGCTGCACCTCACGAGAGCTCTTCTCGGGCAGGATGATCGGTTCGTAGAAAAAGACTTCCTTCACGCTCGCCGGCGCACCCACAGCGGCCAACGCCATCGCGGCATACGTCGCTCCGGGGACGACCACGATGCCGTAGATGACGTGGTCGGACAGCCACGGCTGCGATCTCACCGACAACCTGCTGGTGTACACGGAGTCACCGGAGGCGAGGTCCTTTGCGTTGCCGATGATCCCAGATGTCGGCCCGCTCGACCCGTCCATGGCGATGCCGGACGTCTTGGGCCAGAAACGGCGGCGCTGGAACGGATAGGTAGGCAACTCCAGGGTGCGACGGGGATGACGATGCAGCGCGGTGAAATCGGGTTGGTGGCCGCCGACGTAGACCGCTGCCAGCGCGTCGGCGATCTGGCGCCGGGCGCCAACGCCTTTCCGCAGCGAGACGATCGCCCGCGGCGCGGCCAAATGCTCCGGCCAGACCTGCACCGCGGCGCCGGTCAGCACCGGTTGCGGACCGATCTCCATCAACACCGAACATCCCAGCGCCGCCACGGTGCGCACGCTTTCGGCGAATTGCACCGGCTGGCGCGAATGGCGCCGCCAGTAACGGGCGTCGATCGGGGTTTGGGCCGTGAGCACCGCCCCGGTGCGGTTGCAGACCAGCGGCAAGGTCGGGACGGCGAACTGCACCTTCGTCGCGCAGGACTCGAATTCGTCGAGCACCGGGTCCAACAGTTCCGAGTGGAAGGCGTGGCTGGTCTGCAGCCAGGTGCAGCGGATGCCCTCGTCACCGAATCTGGCAACGATCTGCTCGAGGTCCTCACCCGGACCCGACACAACGGTGTTGGGACCGTTGTAGGCGCCGACCGATACTCGCGGAAAATTCCCGGCGACCTCCTCGACGTGCTTGGCGTCGCTGAACACCGCGACCATTCGCCCGCCTGCGGGCAGGCTGCCGAACAGCCGGCCACGTTCGGCCATCAGCCGTGCGCCGTCCTCAAGGCTGAAAACCCCGGCCACACATGCCGCAGCGTATTGGCCCACGCTGTGCCCCAGCACCACGTCGGGCTCGATGCCCCACGACTGCCACAGCCGGGCCAGGCCCATCTCGACGGCGAAGAGCGCCGGCTGCGCAAACGACGTGTGCCGCAGAGATCTTCCAGGAGCTTCTCCGGTCTCGCGATCGGCGGCGAACAGCACCTCCAACAAGGGACGAGGCAGGATGTCTTCGACCGCGTCCGCGCAACGGGCCACCGTTTCGGCGAAGACCGGCTCGGTGTCGAACAACTCGCGCGCCATCCCCGGATACTGGCTGCCCTGTCCGGTGAACAACCATGCCGTAGTCGGGTGGTGCGTGCGCTCGCCCCGAATTACTCCGGGTCGCAAGCGGTTCTCGGCCAGTTCGGCAAGCCCCTCACGCGCACCCTCGACCGAATCCACGACCAGCGCGGCGCGATGCTCGAAATGTGAACGGCCCGTCCCGGTGGTGAGGCATACGTCGGCGAGATCGACATCGGGATGGGCGCACAGCCAGTTCTCATAGCGCTGCGCCAACGTCGCGAGTGCTTCCGGCGACCGCGCGGACAACGTCAGCACATTGGCGGGCTGATCGTGAGTCTCCGACTCCGGGGCAGGCGCGCCGTCACCTTCCAAGCCTGTCGAGTCTTCGGGATCTGCCGATTCCTCCGGAGAGGGCGGCGCTTGCCGTGGCGCCTCCTCGATCAGCACATGCGCGTTCGTGCCGGTGAACCCGAAGGAACTCACGCCCGCGCGCCGCGGCCTGCCGTTGGTCGGCCACGGGGTCGCCGTGTCCACTACCCGCACCGGCAGCGAGTCCCACGGGATGTGCGGTGACGGGTTCTCGAAATGCAGGCTTCGTGGCAGCATTTCGTGCTGCAACGACAGCACGACCTTGATCAGGCCGGCGGCGCCGGACGCCGACTCGGTGTGGCCGATGTTGGTTTTCACCGATCCCATCAGCAACGGTCGATCGGCATCACGAGAGAAGCCGTAGGCGGCGGCGGCCGCCTGCACCTCGATCGGATCGCCCAGCGGGGTGCCCGTCCCGTGCGCCTCGAGATAGTCGACATCCCCGCCCGCCAGACCGGCACGGGCCAGCGCTGTCCCAATAAGCCTTTGCTGCGCACCGCCATTGGGCACCGTCAGACCACTGGAAGCACCATCCTGGTTGACCGCGCTGCCGGCAATGACCGCGTGGATCCGGTCGCCGTCACGCTGCGCGTCACTGAGCCTCTTGAGAACCAGAATGCCGCATCCTTCACTGCGCACGTAACCGTCAGCGGAAGCGTCGAAGGTCTTGCAGCGCCCGACGGGCGAGAGCATCCTGGCGCGGGATGCGGCGATCACCGTGACGGGACTCAGCAACACGTTGACTCCACCGGCCAATGCCATGTCGCAGTCACCGTAGCGCAATGCCAGGCAGGCCTGATGGACGGCCACCAAAGCCGAACTGCACGCGGTGTCGACCGCCACTGCCGGCCCTTCGAATCCGAGCGCGAAGGCAACCCGGCCGGAGATGGCGTTGAGCGCGTTGCCGGTGATGAAGTAAGGCTCGATCTTGTCCAAGGACGCCGACGACAGCAGATGCGCGTACTCATTGGCGGCGACCCCCGCAAAGACGCCGGTTCGGCTGCCACGGAGCGCCGCCGGCGCGTACCCGGCCCGCTCCAGACCCTCCCAAACCGTTTCGAGCATCAGCCGCTGCTGCGGCTCGATCCAGACGGCCTCACGCGGAGAGATGCCGAAGAATTCTGGATCGAATCCGTCGATGCCGTCGAGGAATCCGCCGAAGCGGGTGTAGGTCTTGCCCGGGGTTTCGGGATTCGGGTCGTAGAACTCGTCGATGTCGAACCGGTCCTGCGGGACCTCCCGGATCGCGTCGACGCCGTCGGACAGCACCTCCCAGAACGCTTCCGGGTCGGGTGCGCCGGGGAAGCGGCACGACACCGCGACGATCGCGATCGGTTCGTCGGTGCGCATGGTGACCGCTGAGGCCGGTGCGGGCCCCGATTTCTGCTCGCCGAGCCCGAGCACGTCGCCGAGCAGATAAGCGGCGGCGTCGGACAGTCGGGGGTGATCCATGACCAGGGTGACCGGAATCTCGCGGCCCACTCCTTGTTCGATGCGGCGCCGCAGTTCGAGGGCCATCAGCGAATCTATGCCGAGGTCGAAGAACCCCGCGTCCTCTCGGATCTCCGAGGCGTCCACGCGTGTCACCTCTGCCACCGCATCGCGCAGGTAATCGGTCAAAAGCTTCTTGCGGTGCTGCAACGGAGCGCTTGCGAGACGCTCCACCAGCTCAGTCTTCCCGGGCGCGGCGGCCGGTGCCTTCGCAGCCGCCGGCTGGGTGGGCACCTCGCGCTCCAACTCGGCCAGGAATGCCCGACTGCCCGCCTGCTGGTAGAGCGGCAGGAAACGGGCCCAGTCGATCCGGGCCACCACTGCCTGCGCGGGGCCCGGCGCGGCACCCTGCGCCACAGATGGCGCCAGCACGTCGGCCAGACCGGCGAGTGCATCGGCAGGTGCCAGGGTCCGGACGCCCCGCTTATCCAATCGCGCACGAGACTCCGCGTCGGCCATGCCCACCGACCAGGGACCGAAATTGACGCTGTGTCCGGGGACGCCCCGCTCGCGCAGGCGCCAGGCCAGCCCGTCGAGGAAGGCGTTGGCCGCGCCGTACGCGGTCTGGCCGTATCCGCCCCACACCGAGGCGATCGACGAGGTGCTGATGAAGAAATCCAGCTCGAGTCGCGAATCGTCGAGGACTGCTTCGGTCAAATGCCAAGCACCCCGAACCTTTCCGGCGAAGACTCGATCCACTTCGGCTTGCTGGGAGTCGAAATCCGAGTCTTTCAGCGCGGTGGTGCCGATCTCCCCTGCGGCATGGACGATGCCAGCCAGCGGCGGTAGCTCTGCCGCCACGGTGGCCAACAGTCGTGCGACGTCGTGCGCGTCGGCGACGTCGGCGGCGATGACGCGGAATTGGCAGCCAAACTGTTCGCCGAGCACGTCGACCCGCTCTCGCGCGGCATCGCCGGGTGCGCGCCGGCCGGTCAGCACTAGATGCTTGGCGCCGTGCGCAGCAAGGTATCCGGCAATCTCCAGCCCGATGGATCCGAGGCCCCCGGTCACGAGATACGTTGCGTCATCGCGCAGTTGCGGAGGGGTGACGCTGGGCTGCCCAGCCCGCCGAACAAGCCTGGGAACATAGACCGCTTCTTCGCGCAGCGCGATTTGGTCTTCACCGTAGGGTGCAACCGTTGCGTGGTCGACGAACCGCGACCATTCGGCGGTACTTCCTTCCGACAAGTCCGCCAGTCCGCCCCACACGTGCGGAAACTCGAGCGCCGCGGCACGGCCATATCCCCAGAGGCAGCTCTGATCCGGCGACACGGTGTCCGCGTCGGTGATGCGTTGCGCGCCCCGAGTCACCACCCAGATGGGTCTGCGCAGGCCGGCCGCCACCGCGGCGCGCAGAAGCCGCGATGTTCCGCCCAGGATCCCGTTTTGCATCCGTAGCAGCGACCGCGTCGACGCGGCACCGTCAGAGCCGAGGGCCGCGACGTGCACGATGCGCAGCGCCGGATCGTCTGCTGCCGCGTCGCGCAGCGCGACCGTGAGTTCTTCGGAGTCGGCGTCGGACGCCGGTAGCCCGACGATTCGGTGCCGGTGCCCGCGTGCGTTGAGCACGTCGACTAAGGGCTGGACGGCATCGGGATCGTCGCCGACGAGTACCCAGGTCGACCCCTCATCGTCCGCGCCGGACCCCGAAACAGCGGATTTCTCCCAGCGGAACTCGTAGCGGTCATCGGCGATGGACCGGTTCCTACGCTCTTGATTGTGTTGTGCCGCAAGCTTTGTCAGCACATCGATGGTCTGGCGATCCGCGTCCGCACCGCCGAGCAGGGCGGCCAGCTCCTCGATTCGCCCGTCTTCGAGCAGGCGGACGGCCTCAGTTCGCGAGCCAAGGTGCTCAGGGTGCTGTTGCGGGTTGGCGTGATCCCCATTGCCGGCACGGTTGTCGGCCCGATTTTCGGCCCGATTATCCCAGTACCAGTATTCGCGGTGCTCGAACGGATAGGTGGGCAGGTCGAGCTTGCGCGCCTGCGCCTGCCTAAACGCGGCGAACTCGGGCAGGTGGCCCAGGACGTAGGCGTCGGAGACGGCTTCGCTGATCTGTCGGTGATCGGCGGTGTTCCGGCGCAACGACGCAATGGCCCGCGGTGCGGCGGCCGGGTCGGGCCATGCCCGCAGGGCGGCGGCAGTGAGCACCGGTTGTGGACCGATTTCGAGCAATACCTTGCAGTTGAGTTCGGCAAGGGTGCGCACGCTCTTGGCGAATTGGACCGGTTGGCGCGCATGGCGGCGCCAATAGGCGCCATCGAGTTTCACGCTCCTGCCCAGAGCGGCGCCGGTACGGTTGTCGATCAAAATCCGTTGTGGCGTATTGAACGTGAATCGATCCGCATACGACTCGAATTGGTCGAGGATCGGGTCCAGCAGCGCCGAGTGGAAGGCGTGGCTGGTGTCCAGCCAGTCGCACCGGACACCGTCGGCCGTCAACGCCGCGACCGCCTGGTCGAGCATGTGAGCGGGTCCCGACAACACGGTGTTGGCGCCGTTGTACGCGGCGACCGACAGACTTGGGAACTCGTCGGTCAGGCTCTCGGCCCGCTCCGCGGCGGTGAACACCGCGACCATCCGGCCACCCGCGGCCAAGCTCCCGAATAGGCGACCGCGCTCGGCCATCAGCAGCGCGCCGTCCTCGAGACTGAACACGCCGGCGACGCAGGCCGCCGAGTATTGGCCGACGCTGTGGCCCAGCACCACGTCCGGCTCGAACCCCCACGACCGCCAGAGGTGAGCCAGTCCCATCTCCACCGCGAACAATGCGGGCTGTGCATAGGCCGTCTGCCGCAGCGTCTCGGCGGCATCCGGGTCGTCCGGGCCATCGGGGCCGTCCGGGCCGTCCGGGCCGAAAATTACGTGCAGTAAAGGCTTTTCGAGAACATCGGCAACCGCTGCCGCGCAACGTTTGAGCGTCTCGGCGAAGACCGGCTCGGTGTAGAACAACTCCCGGGCCATGCCCGGATATTGGCTGCCCTGACCGGTGAACAGCCACGCGGTCTTCGGCGTGTCATGGGATTCCCCGCGAACCAACCCGGGCGCCGGGCGGTCGTCGGCGAGCGCACCCAGTAGCTCGATGGCAGTTTGCCTCGAATTGACCACCAATGCGGCCCGGTGCTCCAGGTGCGCCCGCCCCACCCCGGCGGTGAAGCACACGTCGGCCAAGGTTGCTTCCGGGTGCGCGCTCAACCAGTCGCGGTATTGATCGGCGAGACGGACCAACGCGGCCGGTGTACGCGCCGACAGCGGAAGAATGCTGAAGCGCCGCTCCCCCGTAGGCTCGACCGGCCCCCGTGGAGTCTGCTGGGACGCTTCCGGCGCCTCTTCGAGGATGACGTGCGCGTTCGTGCCGGCGAACCCGAATGAGCTGATTCCGGCTATGCGCGGGCGGCCGTTGCGTTCCCAGACGGTGGCCTCCTCGACAACCTGCACCGCGAGCCGGTCCCAGGGAATGTGCGGCGACGGGTTCTGGAAGTGCAGGTGCCGCGGCAGTAGCTCGTTCTCCAGCGACAGGATGACCTTGATGACACCCGCGATACCCGCGGCGGCTTCCAGGTGTCCGATGTTCGTCTTCACCGAGCCCATCAACAGCGGCTGACCGGGTTCGCGTCCGGCGCCGAGCACCGCACCCGCGGCCTGCGCCTCGATCGGGTCGCCCAGCGAGGTACCGGTGCCGTGCGCTTCCAGGTATCCCACGTCGCTGGGCTCGAGATCGGAACGCTTGAGCGCATCGGCGATAACACGTTGTTGGGCAACGCCGTTGGGCACCGTCAAGCCACCCGACGCGCCATCCTGATTGATTGCGCTGCCACGGATCACGGCCCGAATCCGGTCACCGTCTGCAATCGCGTCCTCGAGACGCTTGATGACGATGACACCGCAACCCTCGCCGCGCACGTAGCCGTCCGCGGCCGCATCGAATGTCTTGCACCGGCCGTCGGGCGCGAGCATGTGCGCGCTGGAGAACGTGATCATGGTCGCCGGGGTGAGCAGGACGTTCGCACCGCCGGCCAGCGCGAGATCGCATTCGCCCAACCGCAGCGCTTGACACGCCTGGTGGATCGCCACCAGCGATGAGCTGCACGCCGTGTCGACCGCGACCGCGGGACCCTGCAGGCCCAACCGGTAGCTGATCCGTCCCGCGGCGGCGGCATTCGACGTCCCGATGGCCATATAGGCCTCGATCTCGGGATATGTCAGCTCATCGGATGCCATTCCCAGGTAGTCGTGGGTGGCCAAACCGACGAATACACCGGTGTTGGTATTGGCCAAAGCGGTGGGTGCGGTGCCTGAATGCTCCACCGCGCGCCACGCCGCCTCCAGCAAGAGCCGATGCTGCGGGTCCATCAATCTGACCTCGCGCGTCGACATACCGAAGAACGGCGCGTCGAACCCCGTCACGTCGTCGACGAAACCCGCACGACGGGTCACGACCTTGCCCGGCGCCCCGGGTTCCGGGTCGAAGAATTCGTCGACATCCCAGCGGTCCTTGGGGACCTCCGATATCGTCTCGCGCCCCTCACGCAGCACGTCCCAAAAGGCATCGGCGTCCCGGGCACCTGGAAAGCGCGCCGCATACCCGACGATTGCGAAACGCGGTGCCGGCTGGCCCGCATGTTCGGCGGATCCCATGCCGTTGTCCTCCTTGCATCGGTGGTCGGAAAGCGACTCTGCGGAATATGTGTCGCCAGCCATCGCCGCCAGCCATCGCCGCCAGCCAACTTGCCGACTGCCCTCAGACAGACACTATTGCATGTGCTCCAGTGGGGCGCGGAGTCGCTATTGTCGCGTGGCCCGGGGCGGCGCGGCTGCGGGCGTACCCCGGGGTGTGCCGATCCAGCAACGGGCGATGCCAGGCCCCGACCGGACGGGACTGGGAAACAAACCTTGCGGGTCGGCAAGATCACGGCTGGCGCACATAATGCTATGGTCGTTCAGTCGCGGTTCGGCCACCTTCCGGCATCCGGCCCGTGGCGTCTGGCGACGTTGCCAGCTAACTTTGCGGACCACTACATCGGACGCCATATTGGTGTGCATTCATGCCATATCAGGGTTTGCTGTCGTGCGTTGGATCAGCATCGGGCGACTGCGGATGAACCGAGGAAGTCGATCCGGCAACGGGCGATGCCGGAGCCGTTGCCCGCTGAGCGGAGAGTAGGGGAAGGACCAAGTTTGCGCATCGGCAAGATCACGATTGGCGCCCTGGATGAATGGGCGGTCAGTCCGGGCTCGGTAACTTCCTGGCATCCGACCGCCACTGCCGCCGAAAAGGCGCGACGGGCACCGGTCAGCTCGGTACCGGTCAGCTACATGCAGCAACAACACCTCCGTAACTACTGCGAACGGAAAGCCGCGGGACTGAACTTCTCGCGGCAGATCATCGCCAGCTGTGAGGTGGCAGGCCGGTGCGATATCTCCGCCATGGACCACGCCGTCAACACATACCTGCGCCGGCACGACACGTTCCGCAGCCGGTTCGAGCGAAACGATGACGGCGACTTCACACGGCATGCTCTCGTCGACGCGGCTGATATCGAATTCGAGCCGATCGATCACGGCTACCTGACGGTCGACGAAATACGAGCACACGTCGTAGACATACCGAGTCCCTTGGAATGGGGCTGCTTCACTTTCGGGATCATCCAGAGCGAGAGCCACTTCACCTTCTTCGCCGCTATGGATCACGTCCACGGGGACGCGACGTTGATCGGCACGACGATGATGGAAGCCAATGGCATGTATTCGGCGATGAGCGGAAACGGTCAGGCCCTCATGCTGCCCGAGGCGGGTAGTTTCGACGATTTCTGTATCCGCGAGCGCGAATACACGTCGGCGCTGACGGTGGATTCACCGGGAGTTCGCGCGTGGATCGACTTCGCCGAGAACAACGGTGACGGATTTCCGGAGTTCCCCTTGCCGCTGGGTAACCCGAACGAGTCGACCAGCAATACCTGGACCTCACAGGTCCTGATGGACACGGCACAGACCCAGCGGTTCGAATCAGCATGCGCGGCGGCGGGCGCTCGCTTCGTCGGCGGCTTGTTCGCTTGTCTGGGCTTGGTGGAGCACGAATTCACTGGCGCTCTCACCTATTGCGGGCTCACGCCAAGGGATTCCCGTACGGCCAGCGACAATTTCATGACGCAGGGCTGGTTTACCGGCTTGATCCCGATCACGGTGCCGGTGGCGGCGACCTCTTTCAGCGATGCCGCCTGGGCAGCGCAGACTTCCTTCGATTCAGGCCTGGCCATGGCCAGAGTTCCGTATTACCGCGTATTGGAGCTGGCGCCGTGGTTGAACTGGCCGCGGCCGAACTTTCCGGTGTCGAATTTCTTGCACGGTGGCGCCGCTCCGCTCAACGCCATTCTCGCGGCAGGCGACATGGGCCTTGCGAACAATATCGGAATGTATCCCGACAATCGGTTTCCTTATCAGTTGACGATTTACATATTCCGGTACGGGGAGGGCACGGTCATGGCGATCATGCATCCCGACAATCGGGTTGCCGAAAAGTCGGTCAGCCGCTACATCGAGGCGATGAGGGCGGTGTCGGTACGGGTCGCCGGCAGCGGGCACTGGGGACGCGTCGCTTAGCGTGAGGCACATCGATGGTCGGTGTTCGACCGCAATGCCCGACTTCGGGCAGTTGTCAGGGCCTCGTGAGGCATCTTGAGGTCGCGTGAGGGCCATGTGAGGACGATGTGCGACGGCTAGCCGATCTTGTGGTGCGGTGGCCCTGGGCGGTGATATCGGTCTGGGTCGCGATGGCGATCGCCCTACCGCTGGCGTTCCCGTCGCTGGGCGAGATGGCTCAGAGGCATCCGCTCGCCATCTTGCCCAGCGATGCACCGTCGAGTGTCGCAGCCAAGAAGATGACCGAGGCGTTTCACGAATCGGCCGATGACGACCTCTTGTTGGTGACGCTGATCAACGAGAACGGGCTGGGCCCCGCCGACGAGGCGACGTACCGAAACGTGGTGAAGGCGCTGCGCGCGAACTTCACGGATGTCGTTATGGTGCAGGACTTCGTCAGCACTCCCGAATTGCGCCGTTTCCTGACCAGTGAGGACAACAAGGCCTGGGTGGTGCCGGTCGGGCTCGAGGGCGAGTTGGGCACGCCGCGGTCCTTCGACTCATACAACCGGGTGGCCGACATCGTCGAACGCACCGTTGCCGGCAGTCCCTTGGCCGTTCACCTCACCGGTCCCGCGGCCACGGTTGCGGACCTCACCGTCGCGGGTCAGCGGGACCGCGTGCCGATCGAGATCGCGATCGCCGTCCTCGTCCTGGCCGTGCTACTGGTGGTCTACCGCAGCGCCATGACGATGCTGTTGCCGTTGGTGACGATCGGGGCGTCGCTGGTGATCGCGCAGGCGCTGGTGTCCGGGTATTCCGGACTGACCGGCGCGGGCGTCTCGAACCAATCCATCGTGTTCCTCAGCGCGATCATGGCAGGCGCGGGAACCGACTACGCGGTCTTCCTCATCAGCCGCTACCACGACTATCTGCGGTCGGGCGCGGAATCCGATCACGCGGTCCGGGCGGCGATGATCTCGATCGGGAAGGTGATCACCGCATCGGCCACCACGGTGGGCATCACCTTTCTTCTCCTGAGCTTCGCGGAAATGGGAGTGTTCAAAACGGTCGGAGTGTCGTCGGCGATCGGCATCGGCGTCGCATATCTCGCCGGATTGACGCTGCTGCCGGCGATTCTGGTGCTCGCCGGTCCGCGCGGCTGGGTCAAGCCACGGCGGGAACTGACCGCCCGGTTCTGGCGGCGCTCGGGAATCCGCATCGTGCGCAGACCGGTGGCCCATCTGGTGGCCAGTCTGCTCATCTTGGCTCTACTGGCCGGCTTCGCGAGCTTCGCGCACTACAACTATGACGATCGCAAGGCGGTGGCCGCGTCGGCACCGAGTTCGATCGGATACGCCGCGCTGGAACGCCATTTCCCGATCAGCCAGTCCATCCCCGAATACATTCTCATCCAGTCGCCGCACGACATGCGCACACCGCGGGCGCTCGCGGACTTGGAGCAGCTGGCGTCGCGCGTCGCACAGCTGCCCAACGTCGGTCTGGTCAGCGGCATCACCCGTCCCCTGGGAGAGGTGCCGCCCGAATTCAGAGCCACCTTTCAGGCGGGCCTCGTCGGCGGCCGGCTCGCCGACGGCTCCGCTCAGATCGGCGAACGCACCGGCGATCTCAACCGGCTGGCGAACGGCGCCAACACGCTGGCCGACAGCCTCGCCGACGTGCGGACACAGGTCAACAAGATCACGCCCAGTATTCAGGGTCTGGTCGACACGATCTCCTCGGTGAGAACCGAATACGGTGGGGACCGGCTGGTGCGCGACGTCGATACCGCCGCCAAGCTCGTCGACAGCATCAACGTCCTCGGCAATGCCATGGGCGTGAACTTCTCTGCCGTCAGGGACATGTTCGCCTGGATCGGCCCGGTGCTGGCGGCGCTGGAGAACAACCCGGTCTGCGACGCCGATCCCTCCTGCAGCGCCACCCGCGCCCAGTTCGAGCGGCTGGACACCGCACGTGACGACGGAAGCCTCGACCAGATCAACGATGCCGCACACCAGCTCCAGGGTTTCGGTGGCGGGCAGACCCTCACCGCGACGGTGAACAAGCTCAACGGCGCGCTCACTACGGTCACAGATGCCGTCCGAACCATGGGGCTGGACAAACCCGGCGGGCCTCAGGCTGGCCTGACCCAGCTGCGCAAGAACGCCGATCGTCTGGCCACCGGAAGCCACGAGGTGGCCGGTGGAGTGGACGAACTCGTCAAACAGGTGAAAGTGATCGCCGCCGGGCTCGACGAGGCATCGACGTTCCTGCTGACGATGAAGAGCAACGCCTCGGATCCGTCACAAGCGGGGTTCAACATCCCGCAACAGGTGCTGGGTCTGCCCGACTTCCAGAAAGCCGCCAGGGCCTACGTCTCGCCGGACGGCCGATCGGTGAGATACCTAGTTCAAACCGAGCTCAACCCGTTCAGTGCCGAGGCCATGGATCAGGTCAATCAGATCAACGAGGTCGCTCGGGGCGCCCAACCGAACACCACCCTGGCCGATGCCACGATATCGATGGGCGGGTTCCCCGCCGCGCTGCGAGATACGCGCGACTATTACCAGCAGGACATCCGGTTCATCATCATCGCGACCCTCGTCGTCGTCCTGCTTACCCTCATGGTGCTGCTGCGTGCGATCGTCGCGCCTCTGTATCTCGTTGGGTCCGTGGTGGTTTCGTACTTCGCGGCAATCGGCATCGGTGTCTTGACGTTCCAATTCCTGCTCGGCCAGCAGTTGCATTGGAGCGTGCCCCCGTTGGCTTTCGTGGTGCTGGTCGCGGTGGGGGCCGACTACAACATGCTCTTCGTGTCCCGCATGCGCGACGAATCCCCGAGCAGCACGCGTTTCGCCATCATCCGGACCCTGGGTTCGACGGGCGGTGTGATCACCGCGGCGGGTCTGATCTTTGCCGCCTCGATGGCCGGTCTTCTGTTCTCGAGCATCGGCATCGTGATCCAGGGCGGTTTCGTGATCGGTGTGGGAATTCTGCTGGACACCTTCGTGGTGCGCACCATCACGGTGCCTGCCATCGCGGCGCTGGTCGGGCGTGCGAACTGGTGGCCGTCGCGGGTGGCTGGGCGGCGGACGTCGTCATCGAAGCCCCTCCCACCAGCCGAAACTGTCGTGCGGGCGGGTTAGCGCAGGCCAACGATGTGTGTGAGACTACGAAACGAAGCAAGGTGGGCAGGAGCAGGATGAAGAAACTCCTCGCAGGACTCACGGTGCTGGTAACGGCCGTTGTCACAGGAGGTTTCGGCGCCGGGAGCGCGTCGGCCGACGAGACGCCGGCGCCCCGCCCGCCGGCTCCCGCTCCGGCGGACACCGGTACGGCGTACGCACTCGGTGGCGCCCATGTTCTCGGTATCCCCTATGACGAGTACATCCGGATGACCGGCGAGGACTGGTTCCCCGGCATGAAGCGGACGAAGGTCGACTATCCGGCCGGCCAAGTGCAGGGACACACCCTGGAGCGCCTCATCCCCGGCATCGGACGGGTGGGTGAGGAGATCTATCCCGGCATCGGCCTCGACGGCCCCAGCATCGGCGAGTCGGTCGACGAGGGCGAGGGCAACCTCATCACGGCCATCCGCAACGGTGGTCCCGGCCGGGCCATGGGATTATCCGAGGGAGCGCTCGTGCTCAACGCCGTGAAGGCGAACCTCGCCAACGACCCGGTAGCTCCCCCGCCTGATCAGCTGAAGTTCGCGACGTTCGGCGACCCGATCGCCAAGCACCCCTTCGGTGAGAGCTTCCTGACCCAGCTGTTCCCCGTCGGGGGCGTCGTCCCCTTCATGGACTACCCCGTACCGGCGCCGGTGGAAAGCCAGTACCACACCGATCAGTTCGTCTCCGCCTACGACAGCATCGCCGACTTCCCGGACCGTCCGGACAACCTCTTCGCGCTCGCCAACTCGATCGCGGGCCTGGCCACCGGTCACACCGCGGTGGCATTCACCAACCCGAGCATGGTGCCGCCGCAGAACATCAGGACGACGGTCAACTCCAGGGGAGCGACGACGACGACGTATCTGATTCCCGAGCAGCACCTTCCGCTGGTGTTGCCATTCAAGTACCTCGGGTTCGACAAGCACACCTTGAATCAACTCGACGCGATACTGCTGCCACGGGTCAATGCGGGCTATTCACGCAATGACGATCCCGCGACGGCTCCGATTCAAGTGGACCCGCGCGGATTCGACCCGCTGGAAGTGACGGCACCGGCCAACGAGGCGACGTTCGGCGGTGGGACGGATCCTATGTCGGAGTTCGTCAACCTCGTCCTGTCCATCTTCTCCGTCGGCCCAGGCTGACGACCACATAGCCGACGGAATCAACGAGCTAGTACGGACGTGATGCGATGCCTATGACACCTCAATCGACCATACTTTCGATGCTGCACGGACGTGCCAGCCTGCGTCCCGACCGCGCGGCCTTCACGTTCACCGACTACGCCCACGACCCGGCGGGTGTCTCCGAGATACTCACCTGGTCTCAGTTGTCCTGCCGAACGCTGAACTCGGCACGTGAGCTCAGCCTCCATGCGTCCGTCGGGGATCGCGCAGTGATCCTGGCCCCGCAGAACCTCGACTACATCACCGCGTTCTTGGGATCCATGCAGGCTGGGCTGATCGCGGTGCCACTGCCCTTGCCGCACCGCGGCGCGAGCCACGATCGGGTGAATGCCGTTTTCGACGACACGTCGCCCTCGATTGTTCTCACGACGTCCGCGGTCGCAGACGATGTCGCCGAGTATCTCGATCGGGCAGGCCTGAACGAAATTCCGAAGATCATCGAAATCGATTCGATGAATCTGGACGGCCCCGTGCTCGACGGAGGACCAAACATGTCCTCGACAGTGGACTTTCCCGCCACGGCCTACCTGCAGTACAGCTCGGGTTCGACCCGGCTGCCGACCGGGGTCATGATCTCGCACCGCAACCTCCAGGTGAATTTCGAGCAGCTGATGCGCAGCTTCTTCGCCGATGCAAAGGTCAAAGTCACCAACGACGCGACGATCGTGTCCTGGCTGCCGTTCTACCACGACATGGGCTTGGGACTGGGCGTCTGCGCACCCGTCCTCAGTGGCTATCCCGCCGTGCTGACGAGCCCGGTCGCGTTCCTGGAAAAGCCGGCCAGATGGATGCGAGCGTTGGCAGAACATTCTCATACTATTTCCGCGGCGCCCAACTTCGCATTTGATCTCGCCGCCCGCAAAACCACCGACACCGACCTTGCCGGGCTCGACCTCGGCGGGGTGCTGGGCATCATCAACGGCGCCGAACGCGTCGACCCGGCCACCTTGGAACGCTTCGCGGATCGGTTCTCCCACTTCAATTTTCGAGATCATATGCTGCGTCCTTCGTACGGCCTGGCGGAGGCGACCGTCTTCGTGACAAGCGGCACCTGGAGCGATTCGGCGGATGCTGCCCGCTTCGATGTCGACGAGTTGTCCGCAGGCCGCGCTCGACGGTGCGGGGCCGGGACCGGCACGGCACTGGTCAAGTACAGGGTGCCGCAATCACCCACGCTACGGATCGTCGACGGCGACACATGCCGCGAGTGCCCTCCGGATGTGGTCGGCGAGATCTGGGTGCACGGCGAGAACGTCGCCGCCGGCTACTGGAGCAGGCCAGCGGAGGAGCAGCGCTGCTTCGGTGCGACCCTGGTCGACCCCTCACCCGGGACGCCAAAGGGACCCTGGCTGAGAACCGGTGACTTGGGTTTCGTCTCCGATGGTGAGCTGTTCATCGTCGGCCGTATCAAGGACCTGCTCATCATTCGTGGCCGCAACCACTACCCCGAGGACATCGAGGCGACGGTCCAAGAGATCACCGGTGGTCGGGTCGCGGCGATCTCGGTTCCGGTGAGCAGCGCCGAGAAGCTCGTCACCGTTATCGAGGTCAAGAAACGAGGCGATTGCACGGAGGCGGCGATGCACTGGCTCAGCGCGATCAAGCGCGACGTAACCTCCGCGATATCGAACGCGCACGGCTTGAGCGTCGGAGATCTCGTACTGGTGCCGCCGGGATCGATCCCCACCACGACGAGCGGCAAGATTCGGCGCGCAACATGCGTCGAGCAGTACCAGCAGAACCGATTCAACCGGTTGGACGCCATCTGATCCGTGCGGCAGGGACCCACCGCCGCGTTGACGAGGCATCGAGTAGCAGCCACGCCGCATCGGGTGTTGGCCAGAGGACCGGAGTGCATCAATGAGCAGCCGCGGCACCGATTCCCATACCGCACCGCGGTCCGCGGTGGCGGCGTGGGCGCTGTGGGATTGCGGCGCGACGGGCGTCAACGCCGTCGTCGTCACGTTCGTCTTCTCCGTCTACCTCACCGAACAGGTCGGTTCGGGTCTGCCCGGCTCCAGCACCCCCGTGAGCTGGCTGGGTCGAGCGCTGACGATCGCAGGACTATGCGTCGCGTTGCTCGCGCCGGCAACCGGTGTCTGGGTGAACGCGCCTAACCGACGCCGCACGGCACTGGCAACCCTCACCGTCTTGATCGTCGCGATGACGGCGGCGATGAGCCTGATCCGGGAGGACTATCGCTACCTTCTTCCGGGCCTGGCGTTGCTCGCGTGCACGGCGGCGTGCAGCGACCTGGCGACCGTCCCGTACAACGCAATGCTGCGGCAACTTTCGACGGGGACGAACTCGGGACGTATCTCCGGGCTCGGGCTGGCCACGGGATTTGTGGGCAGTGTGCTGCTGCTCATGATCGTGTACGTCGGATTCATCCACGGCGATGGTGACACCCGCGGTCTGCTGGACATCGCGGCGTACGACGGCGAAAACGTGCGGACGTCGATGTTGGTCGTCGCGGCCTGGCTGGCCGTGTTCGCTTGGCCGCTGCTCATTTCCGTGCGCGCACCGGCCGCTGCCGGCGACCGTCGTAGGGTCGGGTTCTTCGGCGCTTATCGCAACCTGTGGGACGAAGTGAAGGGCGAGTGGCGGCGCGACCACAACGTCGTCTACTACCTGCTGGCCAGCGCCGTATTCAGGGACGGACTGACGGGTGTGGTCACCTTCGCCGCGGTGCTCGGCGTCAGCGTCTACGGGTTGTCGCCGGCGGACGTGCTGGTGTTCGGCGTGTGCGCCAGCACCGTCGCCGCGGTCGGCGCCCTACTGGGCGGCCGACTCGATGACGGAGTGGGTTCCAAACCCGTCATCGCCGGATCACTGACCGCGATGATCGCCGTCGGACTGGTCCTGCTCGCGGCCTCCGGTCCGGTTGCGTTCTGGACCTGCGGGCTGCTGCTGTGCGTCTTCATCGGTCCGACACTGGCTTCGGCACGGGCGCTGATGATGCGGATGTCCGCCGAAGGCAAGGAAGGTGTGGCGTTCGGCCTGTACACCACCACCGGGCGAGCGGTGTCGTTTTTGGCTCCGTGGATGTTCTTCACCTTTGTCGATCTGTTCGACTCCGAGCGCGCGGGATTGGCCGGGCTGTGCCTGGTGCTCGCGGCGGGCCTGGCGGCGATGACCATCGCCGTGCGTGTACCTCGCGAGGCGCACCAGCCGTCATGTGGTTGACGCTGCTCATGATGGCCGTTGCCGTCAGCCTGGAACCGTTCCGGATCGCCATGACGGTCGTGATCATCAACCGGCCCCGACCCCTGCTGCACCTATTGGCCTTCCTCATCGGCGGATACGCGATGGGCATCACGGTGGGCCTTGTTGTGCTGCTCGTCGTGCGACCAGCCCTGGGTTCGGCCCACTTCACCCTGCCAGGGGTGCAAATGGTCGTCGGTGCACTGTTGCTGGTCTACGCCGCGGCATTGGCCACGGGCCTGGCGGATCGGGGTGGTGACGGATCCGCAGACCGGGCAGCAGGGAAGTTCGCGCCGATCGCGGCGCGTGCCCGGCAACTTATCGACGAGCGTTCGCTGCGGACGGCGAGCATCGCAGGCCTCGGCATCGCGCTGCCCTCAGTCGATTACCTCGCCGTACTAGCAGTGATCGCCGCCTCCGGTGCAGCGTCGGGAGTACAGGTCGGGGCCTTGCTGCTGTTTCATGTGGTCGCGTTCGGATTCGTGGAGATCCCGCTGATCTCCTATCTGGTGGCCCCGGAACGCACCCGCGAAGTTCTTGCGGCGCTGCAGGATTGGCTGCGGACGCGGCGGCGGCGCGCGGTAACCGTGTTACTGGCCGCGGTCGGCTGCGTGCTGCTCGGCGCGGGGTTGGCCGGACTGTAGGCGCGGCCCCTCACGGCTCGATTGTTGTCCCGCAGGATCAAGGACATGCCGTAGGCGATTGCCCAGAATGATTGCGCGTGGGTCTTGGTCATCAGGGCACACGACGGAAAGAGCAGGAGCGCAGCAGGAAAACGGGCGGTGACACGTGTTGCCATCGCCGAAGCCCTTGTTGCCCCTTGTGACTGCCCCCGTCTTCACCGGCGCATCCCCCCTCACCGCCGGTGACGACGGGGGCGGTTTGCGTCGCGACTAACTCGGGGAGTCATTGTGTCTGCCCTGCACACTGGCGTGACGCAAGCCGGTAGTCGGTGGGGGTCGCGCCGAACCACCGCCGGCAGGCCCGGGTCAGCACGCTCTGCTCAGCGAAACCCAACTGATGGGTCAGATGTACCAAACTCATTTCGGTGTGACGCAGACAACGTTCGGCGATTCGACGCCGAACTTCGTCGAGCACGACGGAAAAGCACGTTCCCTCAGCGGCCAGCCGGCGCTGCAGGGCTTTTGGATGCATGCCGAACTGTCGGGCAACCAATTCGACACTGACTGCACCACTGGGCAGCAAGGGGACCACCAGTTCGGCCACTGAATGCGCCGCCGACGCGACGCGTTCATCGAGCACGTCCGTCAGGTATGCCATGGCCCCGTCGTGAACCGTTGATTCGCCACCTTCGGTGAGCGGACGGCCCAATTCGGTCGCGCGGACCGTGAATCCGGCGCGCGGTTCGCCGAATAGCGCCTGACAGCCGTAGTAGCGAACGTAGTCTTCGCGGGCGGATATCGGATCATGCGGCAGATGCACCGACACGGGCCGGTACTGCGGCCCAAGCAGGAGCCGAAACACGCCGAGGGTGATGCCCAGGGACAATTCCGCCGTCTGAGGGTGGCGGAACGGCGGAGTCACGGTGGCACGCCACTCAAAGAACGCAAAACCCGTACCCGCCGCGGGTTCCAGCACCACCGCGATGCCGGGGCTGTATGCAGCCATGAACCTTCCGAAAATACGCAACGCCTCGCCGAACGTGGAGGCTGTGCGGGCGGCGACTCCTAGTGCCCCGAGGATCTCGATGCTTTGCCGGTCAGCGAGTCGGCGCCCGAAGTCGGCCATCCCGGTTCGTGCGGCGGCCAACTCGACCGCCTGTATCGCGTTGCGCAGCGGCACCACAGTGTCGAATCGACCACAATCCTCTATCCGCAGACCCACCGCGGACAGAAGTCCGTTGGCGTCCCCGCCCAACTCGGCCACAAGCTGCGGAAAGCCCATCAACGACGAACCGCTGATCAACTCCACGCCCTACACAATCAAGGTACTGCGCGCTATGGGCAATACGACACGACGAATCAGGTAGCGGGAGGCAGCCGTCCGCGTGACACTTCCGACATCGGACGCGGTCAGTTCAGACCCACATGCCCGCGCCGTCTAATCTCTCAAGCGACGTCGTCGACCGCGCCCCGAAGGAGCAACAGCGATGCGGGTCGCCCAGATCGTGGAGACGCCGGTCCGGCTGCGCGCCGGCGGCGCCAACGCAGTGGTGGACTTCTCCCGTCACACCGTCTCGTTGGTCTCGATCGTTTCCGACGTGATCCGCAACGGCCGGCCGGTCGCCGGTGTCGCGTTCAATTCGATCGGCCGATTCGCCCAGAGCGGCATCCTGCGTGACCGGATGATCCCCCGGGTGCTCGCCGCCGATCCCGCCGGTCTGGTCGAGGACCGCGGGCGTCTCGATCCCGCCAAGTTGCTGGCCGCCGCAATCGCCGACGAGAAGCCCGGCGGCCACGGAGACCGGGCGGCGGCCGCGGCGGCTCTCGAACTCGCGTGCTGGGACCTCAACGCCAAACTCGAGGACGAGCCGGCCTACGTCACCATCGCACGTCATTTCGGCCGATCCGTTACGACCGCTCGGGTTCCGGTGTACGCCGCGGGCGGTTACTACTACCCCGGCGATGACGGCCTCGGGCGGCTGTCTGCCGAGGTGCGCGGCTACCGCGATGTGGGTTACGAGGCGGTGAAGATCAAGATCGGCGGGATGTCGATGCGCGACGATCTGGCGCGCATCGAGGCGGTAATCGGCATCGTCGGCGGCGGGGACCGAGTCGCGGTTGACGCCAACGGAAGGTTCGGCCGGGCCGCGGCCGTCGACTGGGCGCGGGCGCTGGATCCCTACGGCCTGCGCTGGTACGAGGAACCCGGCGACCCGCTGGACTTCGAACTCAACCGGGAGGTGACCGGCTCTTACGACGGCGCGGTGGCCACGGGCGAGAACCTCTTCTCGTTGCCCGACGTGACCAACCTCGCCCGATACGGCGGCATGCGCCCCGGCCGCGACATCTTCCAGATGGACGCCGGGCTCAGCTACGGGCTGACCGAGTACGCGCGGATGCTCGCGGTGCTGGAAGCCCACGGCTTCGACCGACGGTGCGCGTTCCCGCACGGCGGTCATCTGATCAACCTGCACATCGTGGCCGGGATGGGCCTGGGGGGCTGCGAGTCGTATCCCGGGGTGTTCGCGCCGTTCGGCGGGTATTCCGCCGGGCGTGTGCTGTCCGACGGCATGATCGCACCGACCGACGCACCGGGCTTCGGCCTCGAACAGAAGACCGGCCTGGCCGAACTGATCGACGACCTGCTGGGATGAACGGATGAAGATCGCGGTCGTCGGCTGCGGCGCGATGGGGTCCATCTACGCCGCCAAACTGGCCGCCGCCGGAAATGACGTGCTGGCCGTCGACCGGTCCTGCGATCACGTCGGTCAGATCGCGCGCGCGGGACTGCGGATCACCGGCCCCGGTGACGACCATCTGGTTGCGCTGCGTGCCGCCACCAGCGCCCCCGCCGAGGTGATGGATCTGGTGGTGCTCGCGGTCAAGGCCGCCGACATCGACGCCGGTGGGCGACAGGCGTTGCCGATGCTGGGTGACGAGACCCCGGTGCTGACGATCCAGAACGGGCTGGGCTCCGCTCAGGCCCTGTCGAGCATCGTCGGGGAGCAGCGCGTCGTGGTCGGCATCGCCAGCGGATTCGGTGCCGCCCGCCCGGCACCCGGTCAGGTCCGTTACAACGCGATGCGTGCCATGCGGTTCGGCGCCTACTCATCGCTACCGCACCGGGCGGTGGAATCGATCGCGCGGACATTCTCTGCCGCCGGCTTCGACGCCGCCGCGGTCACCGACATCGCAGCCATGCAGTGGGAGAAGTTGATCTGCAACGTCGCCTACAGCGCACCGTGCGCGCTGACCGGCCTGACTGTCGGCCAGGTGATGGACGACCCCGACGTGGGGCCGATCAGCCGCGCGGCGGCCACCGAGGCGTGGACCGTCGCACGGTCCTCCGGCATCGCGGTGACGGTCACCGACCCGGTGGCCCACGTGCGGTCATTCGGAGCGCAGGTTCCAGCGGCCAAACCGTCGGCGCTACTCGACCACCAGGCGCGCCGGGTCAGCGAGATCGACGTCATCAACGGGGCGGTGGTGCGACAGGCCGGGCGCGTCGGCGTACCGGCACCTGTGAACGCCACGCTGACGGCGCTGGTCAAAGCAGTTGAACGGCAATGGGTGTAGTGAACACTTCGCTGACGGTCCTCCTGAGCAGGGCCGTCGCCTGGACGGGCGCCTGGACGCCGTGTGTGTGGCCTATGCAGGGAAATCCCGGGGATTTCCTGCTTAGGCCACACACACGGAGCACAACAGGAAGCACCCCCGGCCCAACAGGGACCGAGGGTGCTTCCTGTTCGCTACTCAGTGGTGGTGATGACCGTGCCCGTGGCCGTCGCCCTCCGGCTCGGCCGGCTTGTCGACAACAGCCGTCTCGGTGGTCAGCAACATCCGGGCCACCGAAGCGGCGTTGAGCACCGCCGAGCGGGTCACCTTGACCGGGTCGATGACGCCGTCGGCGGCCAGGTCGCCGTAGGTGAGCGTGGCGGCGTTGAGGCCGTGCCCGGCCGGCAGCTCGTCGACCTTGTGGACCACGACGGCGCCGTCGAGACCCGCGTTGGCCGCGATCCAGTACAGCGGGGCCGACAGCGACGCCGCGAAGACGTCGACACCGAGGGCCTCGTCCCCCGACAGCGACGCCCGCAGGTCGGTCAGCACCTTGCGGGCCTCCAGCAGCGCGGTCCCGCCACCGGGGACGATGCCTTCCTCGACCGCGGCCTTGGCGGAATTCACCGCGTCCTCGACGCGATGCATGCGCTCCTTCTGCGCGGTATCGGTCGCGGCGCCGACCTGGATGACGGCAACGCCTCCTGCTAGTTTGGCCAGCCGCTCTTCGAGCTTCTCGCGGTCCCAGTCGGAGGTGGCGACCTCGATTTCGGCGCGCAGCTGCCTTGCCCTGTCGGCGATGGCGTCCTTGCTTCCGCCGCCGTCGACGATGATCGTGTCGTCCTTGGTCACCACCACGCGGCGGGCGCTACCGAGCACCTCGAGGCCGACCTCGCGCAGCAGCAGGCCGACGTCGGGGTTGACCACCTGTCCGCCGGTCACGACCGCCAGGTCTTCCAGGAAGGCCTTGCGGCGATCACCGAAGAACGGGGCCTTGACCGCGACGGCCTTGAGCGTCTTGCGGATGGCGTTGACGACCAGCGTCGACAGCGCCTCGCCCTGCACGTCCTCGGCGACGATCAGCAGCGGCTTACCCGACTCTGCGACCTTCTCCAGCAGCGGCAGCACGTCGGGCAGCGAGCTGATCTTGTCGCGATGCAGCAGGACCAGGGGGTTTTCGAGGACGGCCTCCTGCGCATCGAAATCGGTGATGAAGTAGGCCGACAGGAAGCCCTTGTCGAAGCCGACACCATCGGTGATCTGCAATGTGGTTTCCAGCGTCGAGGATTCCTCGACCGAGACCACTCCGTCGCTGCCGACCTTGGTCATCGCGTCGCCGATCATCTCGCCGATCTCTTCGTCGCGCGACGACACGGTCGCCACCTGCGCGATGGCCTCCTTGCCCGATACCGGCGTGGCCGACGCGAGCAACGCCTCGGACACTGCGTCAGCCGCTTTGCCGATGCCCAACCCGAGCGCGATCGGATTGGCGCCCGCGGCGATGTTGCGCAGCCCGGCCTTGACCATGGCTTGCGCCAGCACCGTCGCGGTGGTGGTGCCGTCACCGGCGACGTCGTTGGTCTTGGTCGCCACCGACTTCACCAGTTGGGCACCGAGGTTCTCGAACGGGTCTTCGAGGTCGATCTCGCGGGCGATGGTGACACCGTCGTTGGTGACGACCGGTCCGCCGTACGCCTTCGTCAGGACGACGTGGCGCCCGCGCGGGCCCAGCGTGACTTTGACCGCGTCGGCGAGCTTGTCGACCCCGACCTCCAAAGCCCGCCGAGCGACTGCGTCGAATTCAATCTGCTTGCTCATTCAATTCTTTCCCTGTGCGGATATTGAGTCCGAAAGACGTGTACCGCCCCGGGTATCGCCCACAGGAAGCGGGGATCTCCGGGGCGGTACACGATCGCTTACTTGGAGACGACAGCCAGCACGTCGCGAGCCGAAAGGATCAGGTACTCCTCGCCGTTGTACTTGATCTCGGTGCCGCCGTACTTGCTGTAGATGACAACGTCGCCCTCCGACACGTCCAGAGGAATCCGCTTCTCGCCATCCTCATCCCAGCGGCCGGGGCCAACTGCGACGACGGTGCCTTCCTGCGGCTTCTCCTTGGCGGTGTCGGGGATGACCAGACCGGATGCGGTCGTGGTCTCGGCCTCGTTGGCCTGTACGAGGATCTTGTCCTCGAGTGGCTTGATGTTCACGCTCGCCACAATGGAGCCCCTTCACTGATATGTGGTGTGGCCCGGGGCTTCTCCCCGGTCCTTAACTCAAATGTTTCGGCATTCGTGCACGCCTCGCGCCGTCGTCGCGGGTGTCGACACCAGGGTGACCGACTGCCACCTAGCACTCTATACATGAGAGTGCTAGCACTCAACAGGCGCCCCTGCTCCGCGCGGTCGAACTCGCTCGTAGCGAACACACCGACACTCGGACGATCGGACCGCCGGCCCTTCGCCTGATCTCGGGTAGGCCCCGTGATTCCATCTGGCAGGTACCGTCTCTGTTATGCAGAGTTCCGGGGCGGGGGACCAACTACCGGCACCGCAGTACCCGATCGAATCGGTCGACAACGCCCTGAAGCTGGTGCTGCTCCTCGGCGAACGGGCCGAGATCCGGATGAGTGAGGCGAGCCGCTACCTCGGCGTCGCGTCGTCCACCGCTCACCGCCTGCTGGCGATGCTGCAATATCGGGGGTTCGTGCGCCAGGACCCGGTCTCCAAGGCCTATCGGCCGGGCCCGGCGCTCACCGGCGTCGCGTTCGCGATCTTCGGCCGCCTCGACATTCCGGCGATAGCCACGCCGATCATGCGCGATCTCAGTGAGCGCCTGCGGGAGTCGGTTCACGTCGGGATGCTCGACGGCGCCAACGTGCGCTTTCTCGCCGCAGTGGAGGGCCCGGCCGCGGTTCGGGTCGCCTCACGGCTGGGCCGAACACTGCCGGCCCACTGCACCTCGACGGGCAAGGCGCTGCTCGCCCAGCTCACAGAAGCCGAGTTGCGCCAACTTCTTCCCCATGAGCAGTTGCACCGGGTCACACCGCACTCGATCGCCAGCAGGTCCGAACTGGAGGAAGAGCTTTGCCGCACCCGCAGGCGCGGATACGCGGCCAACCGCGAAGAAAGCGAGGAAGGCGTCGCCTCCGTCGCCGTGCCGGTCCCGACCCGCGCGCCCGGACTGCGACTCGCACTCAACGCCGCCGCGCCGCGCCACCGCCTGGCCAAGTCGCAGTATCCGGCGGTTGCCGACGCACTTCGCGTGGCGGCCCAGCAGATCGGCGATCAGCTCGGCTGAGCGTCGAATCGGGCGACCTCGTGCCGCCAAGCCGCATCCGAGGTGAAGCTCGGTCCCAGATCCGGGAGGTCCTCCCAGTCGGGGTCGGCAATCTCACGCAGTGGTCCGCCCGCGGCGCGCACCCGCAGCGACATCATCGCGAGCTGGTCCAGGCTGATCGCCTGGAGCACCGACTCCTGCACCGTGGGCGCGGCGCTCACGATTCCGTGGCCGCGGCAGATCACCACCGGACGGCCGCGCATCGCGCTCACCATTTCCCGGCCCAGCCGGGAGTCGCGGATCAGCACCGCCCGCTCGTAGACGGGTACTCCCCCGCGGGCAAGCCAGGCGCCCGGAATGTCGAACGCACCGTAGATCGGGCGGATCGCGATGCCGGCCAGATCGGCGGCGACCACGTTGGGCGGATGCAGATGGGCGACCGCCCGGTACCGGGGATCGGCCAGCATGGGCTCGACGTGCACCGCCAGTTCGTTGGGTACGCGGTAGCCGTCGAGTTCGCCCGCGGCCCCAGGGGTCCCGTCGAAGCGGACCAGCCGGATGTCAGAGGGACGGGTGAACGCCACTCCGGTGTCGCCGTCGCTGCGGCACCGCACCAGCAGCCGTTCGTCGTCGACTCGCAGACTGAGATGACCGAGAATTCCGTCGACGAGGCCACGGGACGCCGCGACCCGGCACCCCTGCGCCACCAGCGCACGTTGCGTGTCGAGTGCCGCCATCATGATCGCGACACCAGTCCGAAGCCGCCGTCGGGGTGGGCGGTGTCGCCGGTGATGCCCCGCGCCCGGTCGGACGCCAAGAACACGTAGCTCCACGCGTGGTCGTCGCCGGACAACGCGACGTTGAGCGGTGTGCGCTTGGCGAGGTCCCGAACCCGGTCGGGCGTGTCGTCGAGGCGGACCGCGGCCTGTCCCAGGCTGCGCAAGCCGCGCAGGTCGGTGTTGAGGGTGCCGCCCGGCGCCACGCCGTTCACCCGGATCTGCGGAGCCAGCTCGTAGGCCAGGGTGGCGACGAGTCCGCGGACCGCGAACTTCGAGGACACGTACAGCGCACCGCCGCGACCCGGGTAGTACGACGACGCCGACCCCGTCAAGACGATCGACGCGCCGTCGGCGGCCCGCAGCGCGGGAACTGCGGCCTTGACCGACTGCAGGTGGCTGAGCACGTTGGTGCGGAACATTTCGTCGAAGGCCGCGCCGAGGTCGCCGGCGTCGATGTCGGCGATGCCCAGGTAGAAATCGAAGATACCGACGCACGTGACCAGCGTGTCGAGGCCGCCGAACTCGGAAACCGCTGCGGCGACGGCATTCTCATTGGCTTCGCGGGTCGTCGCATCTCCTTCGGTGACGGGCACACCGGGCAGCTGGGACCGCAACTGTTCGCACTTGCCGGCGTCGCGTTCGAGTACGGCGACGCGGGCGCCCTCACGGCGAAACGCCTCGATCACCGCCCGGCCGATTCCGGATCCGCCGCCCACCACGAGTGTCCGCTTGCCTTCCAGCCAGCCGGTCACGGCGCGTTGTCCTCGTCGGGTAGCAGCGGGGCGTTGATGTTTCCGACCATTGCGGCCAGGGTGCGCGGGTTCTGCCACGTCAACGCCTCGACCTCCAGCGCGTCGAGGGTGATCCACCGTCCGGATTTCGGCGCGACCACCAGCAGCCGCGAGCCGTTGCGGGTATCGACCCGGCGCACCATCGCTTCGGCGAATTCGTTTGCGACAGTGAGTGGTTCACCCACCGCGCCGGCCAGCATCCGTGCGAGTGCGTCATCGCTCCCGTCACTCGCCGCGCTCACAGGAACACCGCGAGGTTCTGCATCCGCAACACCGACTCGTCGACGACGATCGTCCGGCACGCCAGCTTCCAGCCCCCGCCTTCCAACCGCAGCATGTCTTCGCGGCCGCACGACACCAGCGCGCTTTCGTTGACGTCACCCCGGCTGCGGAACAACAGCTCGGCCGATTCGACGATCAGACGGGCATCGTCACGGCAGGCGAAAACCCTCACATTGGTGACGAAGTGGCGCAGGCGCGACGGCGGATCCTCGGTCCAGGCGTGCTCGGTGCGGAAGCGCGCCACCCGGCGGCCGAGCGAGTACTTGTCCTCGTCGAAATGTGCCATACCCGGCGACGTGTCGAATCCGGCGCCGAGCGCGGTGGTGACCCGTACTGGCATGACGTAGCGGACATCGTCGGTCAAGGTGTTCAGCCATTCCTCGTAGCGCTGAGCATCCAGCAGATATGCCTCGTCGACCAGGAACTGGTGCGCCTGCAAATGCCGAACGTCGTTGAACGGCAACGGTTTGGACAACCTCTCGACCGTCGTCACAGCTTCGCCGTCTGCGCAAGGGGTGCGATGCCGTCGGGGTTGTCGGTCCCGAGCACCGCCGGCACCGCGGACACCGGGGGCATCTGCAGATAATCGGCCCACAGATTGAGCAGTTGGCGCTGATTATGCTCGTTGTATCCGACCTGCGCCCGTCCCGGGCCGTGGAACGCCTCAGGCGACAGCGCCTCCACGACCGGCCGATCGTCTTCGAGCAGACCCATCCGGCTGTTGAGCAGCAGCCGGCGTGCCATCGCCCCCGCCGCAGTGTTCGTCAGCGACACCCAGTTCTCCACATCGTCCTGCTCGAACATGCCGGTGGATCCGAAGCACATCAGGTACGCGCGGTAGGACTTCACCTTGTACTCCGCCGGGGCATCCGCGTCGACCGCGAACCACGAGTACACCTCGGTCTCGTTCTCGCTGATCGGCTGCCACATGCGAATGGAGATGAACGGCAGCACGTCGTCGCCGTCCTGCACCTTCGGCCAGTTGTGCACGAAGCTGAGATTCGGGAAGCAGGTCGCCGCCGAGATCATGAAACCGTCCTCGGCCACCATCTGGCGCTGCCGCGGAGTCCACACCTGCGCGATGCGATCGATCATGTCGGCGGGATAGCCGACGTAGCGCATGCCGTCCTCGAACGTGCCGGGCGGGAGCTTGTAGGTGGTGCCGCCGCCCTTCCCTGCCCAATAGGTGGCACCGTCCTTCCGCTTCTCGGCCTTCGGCTCGCGGAAGAGCCCGATCTCCACGACCGAGGTGTGGGTCTGCGGCGTGTGGTACATGTCGCCGGCGAAGTTCTCCGCGCCGATCTTCCAGTTCGCCCTGATCCTCCAGCGCTGCGGGCCGCGCACCTCAAGCCCGTGCGCGCTCTGGCGAGTATAGAAATCCAGATAGAACGTGAAATCGCCGAGGTAGTCCTCCAGCGACTCGGCGCCGGCGTCCATGTTGACGAAGATCAGCCCGTTGTAGCTGGCCAGCTTCGGCGCGGGCAGCAAGGTCTGGCCCTTCTTCCTGAAACCGGCCTCACCGCCGTAGGCGTCACGGTGAAACGGCAGGCCGGTGATACGGCCGTCGTTGCGGTAGGACCAGCCGTGGTAGGGGCACCGGAAGTTAGAGGCATTGCCCATCTCCGCGCGGCACACCTGCATACCGCGATGCAGGCACATGTTGAACATCGCCCGGATTTCGCCCCGGGAATCGCGCGAGACGATGAAGGAGTCGTTGAGCACCCGGCGCACGACGTAGTCGCCGTCCTGCGGGATCTCCGACTCGTGCGCCACGAACATCCACGCCCGGCTGAACAGGCGCTCCTTCTCTCGCTCGAAGATCTCCCGGTCGTTGTAGATGTGGGCCGGAACCATACCGCGGCGAACGTCGTCGAAGACGGTCATGAAACCTCGTGATCTGCCAGCCAGAGAATCTATCCTCAAGATAGAGGATGCCGCACGCCCGCCGAAGCGGTCAATACCGAACTGTCATTACCGGGGCGGTCACTACCGGGGGCGGTCAACCCAGGCTGCGGGATATCCCCTGGGCCGCCACCCGCAGTGCGACAACAAGCCGCGACCGATTGCCTTTCAGTTCCGGCACCACGATGCCCAGGGCCGCGATCACCTCCTGCTGCTGACGTATCGGAACCGCGACCGAGCACGCGCCCGGCGACATCTCCTCGACGGTGGTCGCATATCCGTCCCGGCGAACCCGTGCCAGTTGCGCCGCCAGCACCCCGGCATGAACCACGGTGTGCGGGGTTATCCGGGTGAGATTCGAAAGCACCCTCCGCTGAACATCTTTCGGTGCGTACGCCAACATCACCTTGCCCACCCCGGTGGCGTGCATCGGCAGGCGGGAGCCGGTGTCGCTGACGATGGGCACCGAGGCATGCCCGGCGAGCCTGTCGACGTAGAGCACCCGTTCCTCGTCGCGCACCGCCAGGTGCACGGTAGCCAAGGTGGCGCCGTAGAGGTCGTGCAGGAAGGGCGACGCCACCTCGCGCAGGCCGGCCTGCAGCGGGGCCAGCAACCCGATGTCCCACAATCTGCGGCCGATCACGTACTTCCCGCCGGGCTCGCGGCTCAGCGCGCCCCATGATCGCAGCTCCGCGACGAGCCGGTGCGTGGTGGCCAGCGGAAGGCTTGCCCGAGAAGATATTTCCGTCAGCGTCAGGCGCCTGTGCCCCGAATCGAACGCACCCAGTACAGCCAGCGTGCGCGAAGCGACGGTCACGCCGGGCTGCGAGGTATTGCCCGCCATCCGAATTGCCTTCCACTGAGCAGAAGCCGATCATTGAGGCTAACCGATCCCGCCGCTAGCGTCACCCACCATGACGACTGCCGCCAAGACCGCCCGGCCGGCAGCCCAGCGCGAAATCTCCGCCGAGATCAGCGCCATCGCCGCCGCATATCGGCGACGGGGCCAGCCCGAGCCGCAGCCGAGGCTGGACTATCCGCCCTACCGAAGCAGCGTCCTGCGCCATCCCGGGGTATCGCCGGTACCGATCGACCCTGAGGGCATCGAACGCTGGTCGCCGTGCTTCGGGCACGTAGACGCCGATCCCGCCGACGCCGACCTGACCGCCGGCCATCCCGGCGCGCCAATCGGCGAGCGCATCATCGTGACCGGGCGGGTGCTCGACGGTTCGGGGCGTCCGGTGGCGGGTCAGCTGATCGAAATCTGGCAGGCCAACGCCGCCGGCCGCTACCGTCACCACCGTGACCAGCATCCTGCCCCGCTCGATCCCAACTTCACCGGCATGGGCCGCTGCCTGACGGGCAAGGACGGCTCGTACCGTTTCGTGACCGTGAAACCGGGGCCGTATCCGTGGCGCAATCACGACAACGCCTGGCGGCCCGCTCACATCCACTTCTCGGTCTTCGGAACCGCATTCACCCAACGCCTCGTCACGCAGATGTACTTTCCCGGTGATCCGCTGTCCGACCTGGATCCCATCCTGCAGTCGATCGTCGACTCCGCCGCCCGCGATCGGCTCGTCGCCGTCTACGACCACGACATCACCTCACCCGAGTACGCGACGGGCTACCGGTGGGACATCGTGGTGTCCGGCGACCGCCGGACCTGGATCGAACCCGATGAAGGGCCATGACTGAATCGACCGCCACCGCAGGGCAAACCGTCGGACCGTTCTTCCACGCGATGTGCTTTGACGGTGACAGCCGACTGGTCGAGGACACCCACCCGCACGCGATCCACTTGCACGGCGTGGTCTATGACGGCGCAGGACAGGGTGTGCCCGACGCCCTGGTCGAGTTGTGGCAGGCAGGTCCGGACGGCGCCGTGGTCCGGGCATCGGGCTCGTTGCGGCGTGCGGGCGTGTTCACCGGATGGGGCCGAGCGGCAACGGATTCCGGTGGGCACTACCGGTTCACCACTTTGACGCCGGGGTCGGTCGCCGGCCGCCCGTCGTTCTTCGCCCTGGCAATCTTCGCGCGCGGATTGCTCGACCGGCTGTTCACCCGCGCCTACCTTCCGCACGGCATCGACGCCGGGGATCGGCTGTTGTACACGGTCGACGCGGCCCGGCGTGAAACGCTGCTATGCCAACCGGATCCGGCCGGATACCGCTTCGACATCCGGTTGCAGGGTCCCAGGGAAACGGTGTTTCTCGACTACCGCGGCGGTCCGCCATGACCAACCTGATGTGGCCGGGCGACCAGCGCGCCGCCGGCGTCATGACCGATCAGGCATTGCTCGACGCGATGGTGGCGGTGGAGTCGGCATGGCTGGCTACGCTGGCGGGCTCTGGGCTGGCGCCGGCGCAGTGTGCCGACGCAGAGCTTGGCGACCTGGTCGGTCCGCAGGACTGCGAAGCACTCGCGGTCGCCGCCGAGGACGGCGGGAACCCGGTGATCGGCCTGGTCGCAATGCTGCGAGACCGCGCCGATCCCGCGATCGCCGGATGGATCCACCGCGGCCTCACCAGTCAGGACGTGCTGGACACGGCGCTCATGCTGACGGCGTGCGCCGCCGTCGGCCACATCAAAGCGATTCTCGCCAAACAGATTACGTCCCTGATCACCCTCGCCGAAACGCACCGGCACACCCCGATGGCCGCCCGCACCCTCACCCAGCACGCGGTCCCCACGACATTCGGCGCCAAAGCCGCCGTCTGGCTCAACGGTGTCGTCGACGCGTATCACCGCCTCGACGCCCTGCAGACGCCCGCCCAGATCGGCGGTGCCGCCGGAACGCTGGCAGCGACAACCGAATTGGCTGCCCTGTTGGGTCACCGGGAGGATGCGCCGCACCTGGCTGCCCGCCTGGCCCGCGACGCCGCCACCGCGCTGGGGTTGCCGGGCCGAACCCCCTGGCACACCACCCGGGCGCCGGTGACCGCTGCCGCCGACGCGCTGGTGGCCTGCACCGACTTCTGGGGGCGCATCGCCGCCGACGTCCTCACCCTCGCTCGCCCGGAGATCGCGGAGCTCAGCGAGCCGGCCGGCGCCGGTCGCGGCCACTCGTCGACGATGCCGCAGAAACGCAACCCGGTGCTGTCCATCCTCATCCGGCGCGCCGCGCTGGCGGCGCCGCCACTGGCGGCCACCCTGCACACCGCGGCAGCCCTGGCCAACGACGAACGCCCCGACGGGGCCTGGCACGCCGAATGGGACACCCTGCGCATCCTGGCCCGGCGCACGGTGGTCGCCGGCTCACAATGCCGGGAACTCCTGGCGGGCCTGGGGGTCGATCCGCGCCGGATGGCCGACACCCTGGCCGGCGCAGACGTGTTGGCCGAACAGCGCGCAACCGCGCGATTCGTCGAAAAGCCGCCGTCCTCGGGGTATTTCGGTGCGGTAGACGTGGTGATCGACGACGCCGTCGGCCGGGCTCGTGGGATTCTGCTGGGACTCCCATGAGCGTACCGGTCATCGTCGGGACCCGACTGGCGGGAACAGCCCGGCAGCCGCTGCTGGTCGTCGGGCCCTCGCTGGGCACCACCGTCTCCGCATTGTGGTCGGCCGCCGCGCAACGCCTCTCGCACACCGCCCACGTGGTGGGCTGGGATCTGCCGGGCCATGGCGCCAGCCCGCCGCCGCGGGACGCATTCTGCGTCGCCGACCTCGCCGCGGCGGTGGTCGACCTGGTGGACCGGCAGTTCGGCGGGGGACGGTTCCACTATGCCGGTGTCTCGGTGGGCGGCGCCGTCGGACTGCAACTGCTGCTCGACCACTCCCCCCGGATCGTCGCCGCCGCGCTCATCTGCGCCAGCGCCAAGTTCGGCGATGCCGGCGACTGGCACACCCGGGCGCATACGGTGCGCGAGGCGGGGACCGGATGCCTTGCCGACGCGTCGATGCGGCGCTGGTTCGCCCCCGGCTTTCCCGACCGCGATCCGGCGACCGCGGCGGCCCTAACGGGAGCACTCGACGAAGCCGACGACACCGGCTACGCCCGCACCTGCGAGGCACTCGCCGGCTTCGACGTGCGCGACCGCCTTGCCGATATCCACACCCCGGTGATCGCCGTGGCCGGCGCCTGCGACGTCGCCACCCCGCCGGCGTCACTGCGGGCCATCAGCGAAGTCGTCGCCCGCGGTCGGTATGTCGAGGTGCCCGGCGCCGCGCACCTCGTCCCGGCCGAACGACCCGACGTCATCGCGAATGTTCTCGAACAGTTGACGGAATGGAGTGCCGATGACCGACAGCCTCTTTGACCGCGGGATGGCCGTGCGGCGCGAGGTGCTCGGCGACAACCACGTCGATCGCACCGAGGCGCACATCGCCGACTTCACCCGTGACTTTCAGACTCTCATCACCGAATACGCCTGGGGCACGATCTGGGCGCGGCCCGGGCTCGACCGACGGTGCCGATCCATCGTCACCCTGACCGCGCTGATCGCCCGCGGGCATGACGAAGAATTCGCGATGCACGTCCGGGCGGCGTTGCGCAACGGACTCTCGGCCGACGAGATCAAGGAGGTCTTGCTGCAGACCGCGATCTACTGCGGAGTGCCGGCAGCCAACAACGCGTTTCGAATCGCCCAGACGGTGATCGCGGAGACCGGCGCGCGGTGAGCGTCGTCATCACCGATTCCCCGGCTGACGCGGTGGCCGGCGTAGAAGACGGATCCACCGTCCTGGTCGGCGGTTTCGGAATGGCCGGAATGCCCGTCGCACTGGTGGAAGCGCTAATCGAGCAGGGCGCAACCGATCTCACTGTGGTCAGCAACAACGCCGGCAGCGGCGACACCGGCCTGGCGGCTCTACTGGCCGCGGGCAGGGTGCGCAAGATCATGTGTTCCTTTCCCCGCCAACACGATTCGTGGGTGTTCGACCGGCTCTACCGCGCCGGTCGGATCGAACTCGAGTTGGTGCCGCAGGGAAACCTCGCCGAGCGCCTGCGGGCGGCGGGCGCCGGGATCGGCGCGTTCTTCACGCCCACCGGCGTGGGGACTCCGCTGGCCCGGGGTAAGGAGTCGCGAACCATCGACGGCCGGCAGTACGTGCTCGAATATCCCATTCACGGCGATTACGCGCTGATCCGCGCGCACCGCGCGGATCGCCTGGGAAATCTGGTGTACCGCAAGACCGCCCGTAACTTCGGTCCGGTGATGGCGATGGCCGCGGCCACCACGATCGCCGAGGTGGGCGAGGTCGTCGATACCGGAGACATCGATCCCGAAACCGTCGTCACTCCATTCATCTACGTCGACCGGGTGCTCGACTGCGCCATGGCGGGTGAGCGGCCATGACGGCCGCGATCGAGCATCTCGACCGCGGTCCGCTCAGCCGCGACGAACTCGCCGCTATAGTGGCCCGCGACATCCCCGCGGGTTCGGTCGTCAACCTCGGCATCGGCCTGCCGACCACCGTCGCCGGCTACCTGCGGCCCGCCGCGGGAATCGTGCTGCACACCGAGAACGGGATGTTGGGCATGGGGCCCCCGGCCGGCCCCGACGAGATCGACCCCGACCTCGTCAACGCCGGAAAGGTTCCGGTCACCGAGTTGCCCGGGGCGGCCTACTTCGACCACAGCGACTCGTTCGCGATGATGCGCGGCGGCCATCTCGACGTCTGCGTGATGGGGGCGTTCGAGGTCTCCTTCCAGGGCGACCTGGCGAACTGGAGCACGGGTGCGCCCGAGGCCATTCCGGCGGTGGGCGGTGCGATGGATTTGGCTGTCGGCGCCAAATCCGTCTACGTCATGATGGCGCTGCTGACCAGAGACGGTCGGCCGAAGCTCGTTCCACAGTGCGGTTACCCGCTGACCGGATTGCGTTGCGTCGACCGGGTTTACACCGACCTGGCGGTGTTCCGGCTCGATACCGTCACCGGGGTGTCCGTCGCGGAGACCTTCGGCATCGGCGCCGGCGAACTGGCGGCGATGCTGGGCCTGGACCGCTTCGGGTAATCAGCGGCGGCCAGGCCGCGCATGGGCATACCCGTAGTGGTTAGCAGGGGTGCCCGGGCGGGGTGAAGTAGGGAACGCCTTCGACGGTGTAGCGGGGGATTTCGCCGGGAACGTAGGGAAATAGCGGCACCGGCGGCGACGTCACCGGCGATGCTGGTGCAGCCGCCGGCGGAGAAATGGTGTCCAACCGCTTCGGCACAGACATCGGCGTTGGCACTCGGGGCGACCGCCAGAGGCGCGCCGACAAGGGTCACGCCGGGTGAGTGCGCGGCCACCAGCAGTGCCGCGGTGCGATTCTTCATTGGGGTTGTCTTCCCCATCATTACGGATGGGCTGATGGCGGGCGGGGCGGAGCAAGCGTATGTCGCCTCCCGGTTGCCGGGGCGTTGAGAAGACTTTCCTGACCGCCGGCGGCTTCCAGGTGCAGTCGAGGATCGACGGCGGGCTATCTTCGGCCCAGTACAACCGGAGCATGAGGTTAAACTTGCCGGCCGGCGCCGGAAGCCAGTTGGCTTCCCGCTCCGGGCCAGGGTTGTCGTGCTGCAGATAGAGATCCACCCGATCTGTCGGGGTTGGCGACGAAGGTGTTTCGCGGGCTCAGGGTGTAGCGGGTTGAGCGGGTTGCCGACGAAGAATCCACTGTGCAGGAAACGGGAACCCCGTCTTGACACCTCGGGACAGATCTTTGACCCGCTGGGACGGTCATAGACTTCGGACACGCCAACCGAACCCGCCCGGCGTCAGCCCACCTGGCTGCGTACCACGGGCAGTCCGGGGTCACTGGCCACATCCAGTGGGGACGGCGCCGCGCCCGCGGCAACCAGGTGCGCGGCGAACGACGCGATCATCGCGCCGTTGTCGGTGCACAGCCGCGGCCGAGGCACGCGTAGAGTCAAACCTCCTGCGGCACAGCGCTGTTCGGCCAGCTCGCGCAACCTCGTGTTGGCGGCGACTCCCCCGGCGATCAACAAGGTCGACACACCCAGGTCGGTGGCGGCCCGAACGGCCTTGCGGGTGAGTACGTCGGCCACAGCCTCCTGGAACCCCGCGGCGACGTCGGCGACGGGTACGTCGGGATGCGACTCGACATAGCGCGCCACGGCGGTCTTGAGTCCGGAAAAGCTGAACCCATACGGATGGTCGCGCGGCCCGGTCATGCCGCGGGGAAACACGATCGCGTCGCGGTTGCCGGTGCGCGCGAGGTCGTCGAGCACCTTTCCACCCGGGTAGCCCAACCCCAGGAGTCGCGCCACCTTGTCGTAGGCCTCGCCCGCCGCGTCGTCGACGGTAGTGCCCAGTTCGGCGATCGGTTCGCCCAGCGAGCGCACGTGCAGCAGGTGGGTGTGACCGCCCGATACCAGCAGTCCGACGCACTCGGGGAGGGGGCCATGGTCGTATACGTCGGCGGCGAGGTGCCCGCCTAAATGGTTCACCGCGTAGAACGGCACGTCCCAGGCGGCCGCGTAAGCCTTGGCGGCCGCGACGCCGACGAGAAGCGCACCGGCCAGGCCCGGCCCGATGGTGGCCGCCACCACGTCCGGGCGTGCGATCCCGGCCGCGGCCAGCGCCCGTCGCATCGTCGGCCCGAGCGCTTCGAGGTGCGCCCGGGACGCGATCTCGGGAACCACGCCGCCGAAGCGCGCGTGCTCGTCGACGCTGGAGGCGACTTCGTCGGCCAGCAAGGTCACCGAGCCGTCAGCACCGAGCGCGGCGATGCCGATTCCGGTTTCGTCGCAGGAACTTTCGACCGCGAGGATGACCGTCATCGGGTGCCCCCAGCCGGTTGTCGTCGCATGGAGTAGGCATCGGCTCCGCTGACCCGGTAATACCGCTTGCGCACGCCGATGACGACGAACCCGACGCTTTCGTACAGCGCCAGCGCGGTGGCATTGTCAGTGCGCACTTCCAGGAAGACCACGGAATCGCCCGCGAACGCCAGCAGGTGCTCCAGCAACCGGCGGCCGATGCCGAACCCTTGGTAGGCCGGGTCGACGCCGATGGTGTGCACCTCGTACTCGAACGGCCGATGGCGCCCCAGCCGCGAAATCCCGGCATAGCCCACCAACAGCGAACCCGACCGGGCGGCCACATACCGATTGTGCGGTGACGCGAGCTCGGCGACGAACGCCCGCGCCGGCCACGGATCGTCGCCCTCGAACAGCAGGGCCTCCAATCGCGCGCACCGGTCGGCGTCGGCGGCGCGCAGCCGGTCCAAGATCACCGGATCAGTTTCGCTCACCGCACTCCCCGTTCCGCCAGCGTCTTGGCATCGGGTCTCCGCAGATACAGCGGCACCAGCGGTTGCGGCTCACCCCAGTCAGCCACCGCCGAGACGAGCCCGGCAGGCGACGGGTATTCCGGGCCGATCACCGCACGCCCGAACATGGCCGCGTGTTGCGGCGAACCGGCGACCGCCGATACCGCGCCGACCGCGATGCCGGCGACGGCGCCGACCCCGGGTCCGTCGGTGCGCACGCCGTCGCGGTAACGCGCCCAGTACACCTCGCGCCGGCGCGCGTCGGTCACCACGAGGACCTCGCCCGGCGTACGGCATCCGATCGCGTCCAGGCTGCACACCCCGTACACCGGGATGGCGAGCGCATGACCGAACGCCGCGGCGGTGGCCATCCCCACCCGCAGACCGGTGAAAGGACCGGGTCCGCACCCCACCACCACGGCGTCCAGATCGTCCGGAACCAACGACGAATCAGCCAGGACCGCAATGATGTTGGGTGTCAGACACTCGGCGTGCGCGCGTGCGCCCTCGGTGATCCGCTGCGCGAGCTCGACGGGGGGGTCCCCCGCGGCGGCGCCCGTCCGCACGATCCCGGCGGTTACGGCGGCGGTGGCGGTGTCGATCGCCAGAACCACCTTCTCGGCGACCGAACTCACGGCGCGCTCCATCGCCACGTCGCGATGCGCACATCGGAGTCGGCGGCGCGTTCCAGCCGAACGTCGAGGTGGTGTTCGGAGAGCCGCTCGGCAAGACCCTCGCCCCACTCGACGACCACCACCGCGTCGTCGAGGTCGGTGTCGAGGTCCAGCGAATCCAGTTCGGCGAGCAGGTCCGCGGCCGCGTGGTCGAGCAGACGATACACGTCGACGTGCACCATCGCCGGGCGGCCGCCGCGGAGGGCGGGATGCACGCGGGCCAGCACGAACGTCGGCGACGTCACCGCACCGTCGACCTCCAGCGCGTCCGCGATGCCCTTGGTAAGGACGGTTTTCCCCGCACCGAGCGGACCGGACAAAACCACCACGTCACCGGCGCGCAGCGCGGCCCCGAGTTCGCGGCCCAACGCCCTGGTCTCCTCCGCGGTGGCCAGCACCGCCCGTCCCCGGTCGACCAGGTGACCGGTGTGCCCGCCGGTCGCATCTGCCGTCATCGCCCCGAACCCCGATAGGAACGCACGACCCGGCCGCGCGGGCTGGTCACCACCTCGTAGTGAATCGTGCCGAGCAGGTCGGCCCAGTCCTGCGCGGTGGACTCGCCCGCGGCACCGGGACCGAACAGGACCGCCTCGTCGCCCTCGGCGACGTCGACCGCGCCCGGGCCGAGGTCGACCACGAACTGGTCCATGCAAATCCTACCGACGCTGCGGCGCCGTCGGCCGTTGATGAGCACGTCGAGCCGGCCGCTGAGCGCGCGGAACACCCCGTCGGCGTAGCCGAGGGGCACCAGGGCCACGGTGGTGTCGCGGTCGGCGATCCACGCATGACCGTATGAGACGCCGTCACCCGCGCGCAGCGACCGCACCATCGACACCGGGGCGCGCAGGGTCATCGCGGGCCGCAGGTCCACGTCACGGCCGGGCAGCGGGTTGAGCCCGTATACCGCGATGCCGGGCCGGACCATGTCGAAAGCGAGATCGGGGCGCTCGAGCACGGCCGGCGAATTCGACAGATGCACCACATCGACCGCGAGGCCGCGGCGTCTGGCCTCGGCCCGCATGTCGGCCAGCATGCCCGCCTGGATGTCATTCCGGGGATGGGACGGCTCATCGGCGTGCGACAGATGCGACATGATGCCCCGCACCCGGATGGCGTCCTCGGCGACGGCCCGGCACAGCGCGTCCACCATGATCGGGAAGTCGGCGGCGCCGACGCCGTTGCGGTTCAGGCCGGTGTCCGCCTTGATGGTGGCGGTGGCCGTGACGCCGGTGCGGCGGACCGCGTCGAGCAGCTCGTCGAGTTGGCGCAACGTCGACACCCCGATCTGCACGCCGGCGGCCAGCGCGCGCGCGAAATCCGTGCCGGGCGCATGCAGCCAGGCCAGCACCGGCGCGGCGATGCCGTCGCGGCGCAAATCCAGTGCCTCACCGACGGTGGCCACACCCAGCTCGGCGGCACCCGCGGCCAACGCCGCGCGTGCGACCGGTGTCGCGCCGTGCCCGTAACCGTCGGCCTTGACCACCGCCATGACCTGCGCCGGACCCGCCCGCTCGGCGAGCAGGCGGACGTTGTGGGCGATCGCGTCGAGATCGACCACCGCGACGGGGGTGGCCAATCGAGATCCGGCATTGCTGGTTGTGGTCATGCGGTGTTCACCGCGCTCGATTGTCCCAGAACCCACCGGCAGGCCTCGGATAGGCCAGAGACAGGTCAGTGGGCGAAATGGCGTTCGCCGGCGAAACCGCCGGCGCCGTGTTCGGTCAGCTTGCCGAGCACCTCGACCAGGTCGTCGCGCAGGGCGCGAGCCAGGTTCGCCGAAAATCCCTCGCGGACCACGACCCGCAGCACGGCGACGTCGGTGGCGGCCTCGGGCATCGTGTAGGCCGGGACCTGCCAGCCGTAGCCGCGCAGCAAGGCCGAAATGTCGAAGACCGTGTAAGACGGTTTCACCGTCGGATCAGCGCTCAGCCGGAAGGACACCACGGGGATAGCCGTACCGTCGGAGATCACCTCGAACACCGGCATCGCGGCCAGCTCGCGGGCCAGCCACTGCGCGGTATCCGACAGGCACCGCATCACCTGGGTGTAACCGGCCCGTCCCAGCCGCAGAAAGTTGTAGTACTGAGCGACCACCTGGTTGCCGGGCCGGGAGAAGTTCAGCGTGAAGGTCGGCATGTCCCCGCCGAGATAATTGACCCGGAAAACCAGCTCCTCGGGCAGGTATTCGGCGTTGCGCCACACCACGAATCCGATTCCCGGGTAGGTCAGGCCATACTTGTGACCGCTGACGTTGATCGAGACCACGCGGGGCAGCCGGAAGTCCCACACCAACTCGGGATGAAGGAAGGGTACGACGAACCCGCCACTCGCGGCGTCGACGTGCACCGGGACGTCCGGCTTGCCGTCCGTCGACGCGAGCCCGTCGAGCGCGGCGCAGATGCCGGCGACGGGTTCGAGTTCGCCGGTGAACGTCGTGCCCAGGATGGCGACTACTCCGATGGTGTTCTGGTCGACCGCCGCCAGCACCTGCTCGGGGGTGATGACGTAGCGTCCCTGCTCCATCGGCAGGTAACGGGCCTCGACGTCGAAATAGCGGCAGAACTTGTCCCACACCACCTGGACGTTGGCGCCCATCACCAGGTTCGGGGTGCGGGTCCGCCAACCGGTTTCGGAGTCGTCGCCCACCTTGGCGCGCCACCGCCACTTCATCGCCAGCCCGGCCAGCATGACGGCTTCGCTCGAACCGATCGTGGACACCCCGACTCCAGTGGACGGGTCGTCGTCGACCAGATCCTCGGCATGGAACAGGTCGGCGACCATGCACACGCAGCGCCGCTCGATCGCCGCGGTGATCGGGTACTCGTCCTTGTCGATCATGTTCTTGTCGAATGTCTCCGACATCAGGTCGCCGGCTTCGGGATCCATCCACGTCGTGACGAACGTTGCCAGGTTCAGCCTCGAACTTCCGTCGAGCATCAACTCATCGTGGATGAACCGGTAAGCGGATTGGGGCTCCATCGACTCGTCGGGCAGCCGCAGCGCCGGTACCGGCGAGGTGGCCAACCGGCCCGTATAGGCGGGGGCGATGGTCGACGAGTGACGCGAAACATTCGGCATGAGGATAGTTCTAGAAGATGCCGGCGATCGCGGCACGGATATGGGCCAGGATGGCGCTCGCCGATGTCGGTGCGGGGGACGGTCCGGGATCGTGCGCGGCGAGGTCGGCGGCGCGGGTGTGAACGAACGCCGCCGCGGCCGCTGCTTCGTCGGGTGCCAACCCGGCGGCCAGCAGCGCCGCGATGACGCCGGACAACACGTCGCCGGAACCCGCGGTCGCCGCCCACGATTGCCCGGCGGGGTTGAGATAGGTGGGCCCGGCCGGTTCGGCGATGACCGTGACGTTCCCCTTCAGCAGAACTGTCGCGCCGAGATCGTCCGCGAGGCTGCGGGCGGCCCCGACGCGGTCTTCGCCCGGCGGGGAGCCCGCGAGGCGCTCGAACTCGCCGGCGTGCGGCGTCAGCACCGTGGGCGCCGACCGGGCGCGGACGAGATCGGGGTTCTTGGCCAGCAACGTCAGCGCATCGGCGTCGACGATCACCGGTAAGTCGGATGCCAGCGCGCAGTTCAGCGTCTCCCACGCACGTTCGCCGGTGCCGAGTCCCGGGCCGACCACCCACGCTTGTACCCGGCCCGCATCGCCGAACTCGGTCACGGCGACGACCTCCGGCCAGTGCGAAACCACCTCGCCGGCCGCGGTTCCCGCGTACCGGACCATACCCGAGTGCGCCGCGACGGCCGCCCCCGTGCACAGGATGGCCGCACCCGGATAGGTGGCCGATCCGGCGAGCACCCCGGTGACGCCCTGCGTGTACTTGTCGTCGCGAGCGCCGGGCACCGGCCAGCGGGCGGCGACATCGGCTACGTCGAAGCCGAGCAGGTCCGTGGTCGGCAGGTCCAGGCCGATGTCGACGAGTTCCACCCGCCCGCAATCGGCGAGAGCGTGTACGGGTTTGAGGCCGCCGAACGTGACGGTCAGGGCCGCCGTGACGGCGGGACCTGTGATCGCCCCGGTCTCGACGTCGACACCGCTGGGGATATCGACCGCCACCACGGGCGCGGCGCTGTCGGCGAAGATCGCTGCGGCATCGGGGCGCAATGGTCCCGATCCGGATATACCCACTACCCCGTCGATCACCAGATCCGTTGCAGTGGAGATGGTTTGGACGACCCGCCCCCCGGCGGCGCGGAACGAGGCAAGGCCGGCGGCGTGGGCACGTTGCGGGTTGAGCAAGACCGCGTCCGCGGCGGCACCGCGGCGCCGCAGGAATGTGGCCGCCCACAGCGCGTCCCCGCCGTTGTCGCCGGAACCCACCACGGCGCACACCCGCCGCCCGGCCACTCCTCCGGTGCGCCGTCGCAGCTCGGCGGCGACCGCCACCGACAACGGCCATGCGGCCCTGCGCATCAACGCGCCGTCGGGGAGCTCGGCCAGCAACGGCGCTTCGGCATCACGGATCTGCTGAGCGCTGTAGTAGTGGCGCATCAGCGCCGCACCGATGTCAAAATCTCTCCGCTAGCCGGTTGAACCGTCGGACTCGTCGACGGCAACCATCTCAGCCCCGCACGTACACCTGTAAGGGCCGCCGCTGCCCGGGCAGTGGCATTCAGCCTCAACCCGCACCCGGCATGGGCATCCGTCGTGGCCACATGTCAGTAGTGTCCCCGGACCGTAGCTCGCCATGAGGTACTCCTCCCGCTCGCGTGCCTCGTTGCACACTATCGATGATCCTCCACTCCGACCCGGGCGTGACAGTCGTGCGACAGATGCTCGCGTGTCGCGCCGCTAGCATCGGCAGATGGCATACGGCTTTCCCGCACCTCCGCCGGCGAAGCCCCCGATCTCAGGCGTCGACCTGGCGATCTCGATCACCGCGCTCGTCTTCACTCTCGTGGTCTGCGGCGTGGGCGCGTTGATGGGCGTGTTCATGCTGGCGTTCATCGACCATTGCCCGCCGGCGACGTGCAGCATCGACCGCGCGGTCACCGCTGTTATGACGGCGGTGGTAATCACGGGCATGATCGCGGTGACCGGGGCAGTGCTCACGATCGTGCGGTTGATCCGGCGCCCTCCCGGCTGGCCGTTCGCCGTCGCGACACTGCTGATGTGCGTGGCCACGCTGGCGGCCGGTGGGTTGGGTTACACCGCCGCCGTAGGCGGCTGAGGCGATCAGCTATTCGACGGTGACGGACTTGGCCAGGTTCCGCGGCTTGTCGACGTCGTAGCCACGGGCGCGAGCCAGCGACGCCGCGAACACCTGCAGCGGGATGGTGGACAGCAGCGGTTGGAAAAGCGTTGATACCGAAGGGATTTCGATCATGTGGTCGGCGTATGGCCGAACGGTTTCGTCACCTTCCTCGGCAACCACGATCGTCACCGCGCCTCGCGCCTGGATTTCACGGATATTCGAGAGCAGCTTGGCGTGCAGCAGCGCCGAACCCTTCGGTGACGGCATCACAACGAAGACCGGAAGACCGTCCTCGATCAGCGCGATCGGACCGTGCTTGAGTTCTCCGGCGGCGAAGCCCTCGGCGTGCATGTATGCCAGTTCCTTGAGCTTGAGCGCGCCTTCGAGCGCGACCGGATAGCCCACGTGCCGGCCCAGGAACAACACCGCCTGGGCTCGGGCGAACTGTTCGGCGAGAGCGGCGACGGCGTCCATCCGGGTCAGCACTTCGCGGACGAGACCCGGCATCGCCTCCAGCTCGGAGTATTCGCGGGCCACCTCGTCGGGGTATTTTGTGCCGCGGGCCTGAGCCAGCGCGAGCCCGACGAGATAGTTGGCGGCAACCTGCGCCAAGAACGTCTTGGTCGCCGCAACGCCGATCTCGGGCCCGGCGCGGGTGTAGAGCACGGCGTCGCATTCCCGGGGGATCTGACTGCCGTTGGTGTTGCAGATCGCCAGCACCTTGGCCTTCTGCCCCTTGGCGTGCCGCACGGCCTCCAGCGTGTCGGCGGTTTCGCCCGACTGGCTGATCGCGACCACCAGGGTGCTGCGGTCCAGCACCGGGTCGCGGTAGCGGAACTCGCTGGCAAGTTCCACTTCGACGGGCAGCCGGGTCCAGTGTTCGATCGCGTACTTGGCCAGCAGACCGGAGTGGTAGGCCGTCCCGCAGGCGACGACGAAGACCTTGTCGACCTCGCGGAGTTCCTGGTTGGAAAGCCGCTGTTCATCGAGCACGATCCGGTCGTCGACGAAGTGCCCCAACAGCGTGTCGGCGATCGCCGCGGGCTGCTCGGCGATCTCTTTGAGCATGAAGTACTCGTAACCGCCCTTCTGAGCGGCCGACAAGTCCCAGTCGATATGGAACGCCCGGGCCCCGGCGGAGGCGTCCCTGCCGTCGAAATCCAGAACGCGGTAACCGTCGGCGGTGATCACCACCGCCTGGTCCTGGCCGAGTTCGACCGCCTCGCGGGTGTACTCGATGAACGCCGCGACGTCGGAGCCGACGAACATCTCACCGTCGCCGACACCCACCACCAGCGGTGTCGAACGGCGCGCCGCCACGATGGTGCCGGGATCGTGCGCGGTGACGAAGACCAGCGTGAAGTGGCCTTCCAGCCTGCGCAGCACCGACAGCACGGAAGCGACGAAATCGCCCGCGGTCGCCCCCGTGCGGTAGGCCCGGGAAACCAGGTGCACCGCGACCTCGGTGTCGGTGTCGCTGGCGAACTCCAGACCGTCGGCTTCCAGTTCGGCACGCAGGGTCACGAAGTTCTCGATGATGCCGTTATGCACGACCGCGAACTCGCCGGCCACGTCGCGGTGCGGATGGGCGTTGCGGTCGGTCGGCCGGCCGTGGGTGGCCCACCTGGTGTGACCGATGCCGGTGCCGCCCGCCAGGGCCACCAGATCGGTCTCGGCCAGCGCATCCTCGAGGTTCGCCAGACGACCGGAGCGCCTGCGGACTGTCATGCCCCCCGAACCGTCGAGCACCGCGATACCGGCTGAGTCATACCCGCGATACTCCATCCGGCGCAGCGCATCGACCACGACATCGCGGGCGTTGCGCGGCCCGACGTAGCCAACGATTCCACACATGCTTAACCAGGGTACGGCAAAGACCCGCCATCGCCAGAACTGGCAACAAAGACGCTACATTGCGTTACCGTCATGAGGTGACCAGTACCAAGAAGCTCGTGGCCGCGCTATCGCGGCGTGGACCGCACCGCGTTTTGCGCGGTGACCTGGCATTTGCCGGGGTCCCCGGCGTCGTGTACACCCCGGAATCGGGATTCAACCTGCCCGGAATCGCGTTCGGACACGACTGGGTGACGCCGACGCCCAGCTACGCCGCGACACTGGAACATCTGGCCTCGTGGGGATTCGTCACAGCCGCGCCGAACACCGAGAAAGGAGTTGCCCCGTCGGTGCTCAACCTGTCCTACGACCTGGGCACCACACTGGACATCATCACCGGCGTTCGGCTCGGTCCCGGCCAGATCAGCGTCCATCCCGACAAGCTCGGGGTCGCCGGGCACGGCCTGGGCGGATCGGCGGCGGTGTTCGCCGCGGCAGGGCTGGGCGATCGGATCAAGGCGGGGGCGGCGATCTTCCCCTCCGCCACCAAGCCGCCGGCTCAAGAGCCCGCCGCCACCCTGAAGATTCCCGGAATCGTGTTCGCCGCACCCGACGATCCGACCAATATCCGGTTCAACGCGGTCGAACTGTCCAGAGCCTGGCCGGGCAGCGTGCTGCGCACGGTCACCAAGTCCGAAGCCACCGGTTTGGCGGAGGGCCGGCGGATGTGGAAGTTCATCGGCCTCGGAGGAACTCACCGGGGTACGCAGAAGTCGGTACGAGCGCTGCTGACGGGGTTTCTGCTTTACACGCTGACCGGCGACAAGAAGTACAAGGAATTCGCCGACCCTGAAGCCCAGCTGCCGAAGACGACTGCGTGGGATCCCGAGTACGACGAGCCGGTGACCACCGAGGAGAAGATAGTCGCGCTGCTGCGCCGGTAGCCCGCGCAATCCACTGTCTCGCCGAACCTTCCATCAACCAACCGGACGGTTGATGTATAACTTCGTCCATGCGGACAGGCATTTTCCTCAACTATGCGGGCGGGTTTCGGGAGGCCGCCGAGCAGGTCGTCGAGCTCGAGAAGCTCGGCGTAGACATCGCGCTGGTGGCCGAGGCGTATTCCTACGACGCGATAAGCCAGCTCGGCTACCTCGCCGCCAAGACCTCGACCATCGAACTGGGCACCGGGGTGGTCCCGATCTACATCCGCACCCCGACCCTGCTGGCGATGACCGCGGCGAGTCTGGACTACATCTCCGACGGCCGATTCCGGCTGGGCATCGGAACATCGGGGCCGCAGGTGATGGAGGGATTCCATGGAGTTCCGTTCGACGCGCCGCTCGGCCGCACCCGCGAAGTCGTCGACATCTGCCGCCAGGTGTGGCGGCGCGAGCGTGTCACCTACGACGGCAAGCACTACCAGATCCCGCTGCCCCCGGGGCAGGGCACCGGACTGGGCAAGCCGCTGCGTCTGATCAATCATCCTGTTCGCGAACGTATTCCGATCACCATCGCCGCACTCGGCCCCAAGAACGTGGAGCTGACCGCAGAGATCGCGGAGGGCTGGCAGCCGGTGTTCTTCCACCCCGAGAAAGCCGACCCGGTCTGGGGTGACGCGCTGCGGGCCGGCTTTTCACGACGTGAACCGGCACTGGGGCCGTTGGACATCATGGCGTCGGCGAGCCTGGCCATCGGTGACGACGTCGAGGACCGGCTCGCCTGGGCAAAGCCGCAGCTGGCCCTCTACCTGGGCGGAATGGGCGCACGCAGCAAGAACTTCTACCATGCCCTGGCCACACGCTACGGCTTTGGCGATGCCGCCAACCGCATCCAGGACCTTTACCTGTCGGGCCGCAAACAGGAGGCCGGCGATGCGGTGCCCGACGATCTGGTGCGAAGCGTGTCGCTGGTGGGACCCCACGGCTTCGTCAAGGAGCGGCTCGCCGCATTCGCCGAGGCCGGGGTGACGACAATCCTGGTGCACCCGCTCAGTACCAACGAGCGCGAGACGGTCCGGTTCGTCGAGGAACTGTTGGCGCTGACACCCTGAGACGGCATCACCCGCCCGCCTGAGGCAGTTCGCCGGCGGCGATCTCACACGGAGTCTCCCCGCCGGGCGACGCCGGCCAGACCGCAGGGTGCGCGGGCGGCGCGGCGACATCCGGGCCGGGCGGCGGGCCGGATGTCGGGTCGCCGACGGGTCCCGGGGCGCGGTCGGCGGGCGCCGCCGCCCCGGCTTCGTCAGCGGTTGCCGTTGCTCCTCCGGCGGCCCCATGCGGCTCGGCCGCTTGCGATTCGGCCGCGGATTGTCCGTCGGGTCCTTCGGGCATGGACGATCCGTCGGCATCGTCTGCGTCGCCTCCTTCCTCGACATCCTCGTGGGAGCCACGGTCGTCTTCGCCCTCAAGCATCAGCTCGTCGAGTTCGGGGACGCCGAATGGGTCGGCCTCGGCGTTCGAAGCCAGCGGATCCGCCACCTCGGGCCACGGGGTGCCATCCAGCAGCCCGTCGAGCGCACGGCCAAGGGTGGACGGCATGGACGAACCGATACCCGTATCGGGCCAGCCGGCCCCCGTGAGGCCCGGAACGGAGCCCGCTGTCGGCCACGATGCCGGGGATACCAATGCGTCGAGCGGACTCGACGTCGTCTGCGGCGCCACCGGGGCAGTCCACGGGTTCGACGCCATAGGTTGCGCGCTCGCCCAGCCGTCTGGCGGGGGCCACGGCACGGGGTCGGGCGGATACTCACCGGACGTCCACGGCTGCGCGGCAGGGGCGGATAAGCGCGGCGGCTCGGCAGCTGACAGCACGCCGGGCGCCGAGACGGGCGACAGCACGGCGGACGATTCGACAGGCGACGGCGGGACACGTGACGGCGCGGCCGGCGATGGCACCAGTTCCCCGGGCACGTCGAACCGGAGGTGGCCAGGACGGACGGCATCAAGCGCGGTACGGAAGGCGACGTCCGCCGCGTCCGCCGCAGAGTGCATCGCAGGTACCCATTCACCGCGAATCACTTTGTGCACAAACGGTTTCACCTGGTTTTCGACGACGTCGGCGGCATCCTTTCCCGTGACGTCGCCGCCCAGTATGCTGCCGCAAGCCGCCAGCCACGTCGCCCGATGCGCGTCCGCCCCGCGCGCAACGGACGCGGTCGCCTGCACCTTGCGGTCCACGATGCGCCACAGTTCGTCGCGTAGCACAGCGCAGGCCTCTGCCGCTGTACGCACCGCCTGCGCCAGCGCGGCGGCCGAATCGCAATGCCGCCGAAGGAAATCGGCCGCAGCATCGCCACCCGCCCCGCTCCAGGCAGCCGCCAGCGCACCCAGTTGTTGCCGGGCTGACTGGACTGCCTCGTCCGCGGCATCTGCCGCCGAGCCCAGCGCCGCGCAATCGGCGTCGAGCGCCTGCAGATCCAGCCCGTCATCGCCGCCGTACCAGTCGTGCAGCTGGGCGGCGTGCGATGTCAGGTCGCAATCCTGGTATCCGCGCAACCGACTGGCCCACACATAGGTCTGCATATCGTCGACGGCGGGCCGGCCCTCGGCGAGCCGCGACGCGACGTCGAAAGCGGCTGCCACGCCTCAGCCGATTCCCGCGGCTGCAGTGTGCTCGGCATCGGCGTAGCGCGACGCACCGGAGCGCAGGGCCGCACCGATTTCGATGGCGGCTCGCGCCCACAACGCGAGCCCGGCGGTCAGCTCGCCCAGTCCCAGCCGAAGTCCGTCGCCCCCCGCGGCGTGTGCACGCCCGGCGCAGGATCCGTCGAACGCCAGCCGTGTCCGGGCCGGCTGATCGGCGAGTTCCGCGATGCGGTCGAACCGATCGGCGACCGTGCGCAGTGCCGCCACGTCGACGTACACACCCTGATTTCCCATACCCGATTAGACGGGCCCGGCGCCCGTCCGGTTCCCCGGCCGCTAACGCAAATCGCCTACCGACTCCGCAACCCGCAATGCGACCGACCGGGCGGTGTCCTCGTCGGCGGCTTCCACCATCACCCGGACCAGCTGTTCGGTTCCTGAGGGGCGCAACAGAATTCGGCCGGTGTCACCGAGTTCCTCCTCGGCTTGCCGTACCGCCGTCCGTACCGAGGGGGCCTGGGCCACCGCCGCCTTGTCTTCGACCGCGACATTGATCAGCACCTGGGGCAGCGAGCGCATCACGGCCGCGAGTTCGGCCAGCGGTCGCCGGGTCTGCGCGATGCGTGACATCAATCGCAGCCCGGTGACGATACCGTCGCCCGTGGTCCCGTACGAGGGCAGCACGATGTGCCCGGATTGCTCGCCGCCCAGGGAGAACTCACCGGCCCGCATCTCCTCCAGGACATAGCGGTCACCCACGGCGGTCGTGCGGACCGTGATGCCCGCTTCCCGCAGGGCAACGTAGAGGCCCATATTGCTCATGACCGTGGCGACCACGGTGTCTGAGGCAAGTTCGCCGGCATCCCGCATTGCCAGCGCCAGGACGACCATGATGGCATCGCCGTCGATGACCGTACCGGCAGCGTCGACAGCCAGGCAGCGGTCGGCGTCGCCGTCGTGGGCAAGGCCCAGGTCGGCGCCGTGGGCCACGACAGCCTCCTGCAAGCCTTCCAGGTGGGTCGACCCGCAGCCCTCGTTGATGTTGAGCCCGTCGGGTTCGGCGTTGATCGCGATGACGTTGGCGCCGGCGAGCCGGTAGGCGCGTGGTGCGGCGGCCGAGGCCGCGCCGTGGGCGCAGTCGACCACGACGGTCAGGCCGTCCAGCGGGGTGGTCGCGGCTTTGCCGGCGTGGCGCACATATCGTTCGAGGGCGTCTTCGGCGTCCACGACGCGGCCGATGCCCGCTCCGACCGGCCGCACCCCAGGGCCGGAGGCGACGAGCTCGGCGATGCGGTCTTCGGTGGCGTCGTCGAGCTTGTGTCCGCCGGGGCCGAAGATCTTGATGCCGTTGTCGGGCATCGGATTATGGGACGCCGAGATCATGACGCCGAAATCGGCGTCGTAGGCGTTGGTCAGGTAGGCGATCGCCGGGGTGGGAAGCACCCCGACCCGCAGAGCGTCGATGCCTTCGCTCGTCACGCCCGCGATGACGGCCGCTTCGAGCATTTCCCCGCTGGCGCGAGGATCGCGGCCCACCACCGCGACGCGTCCGCGTGCCGGGCCGGACCTGGCGAGTCGCCGGGCAGCGGCCGAACCCAGCGCCAGGGCCAATTCCGCGGTCAGATCGCCATTGGCGAGACCGCGCACGCCGTCAGTGCCGAACAGTCGAGCCATACGCGAGGCTCCCCCCTCTCACTTCGGCGCCGCTCACTTTCGGCCCTCTCATTTTCGCCACGGACGGGTGGACGTACGACGCATGGCGTCGCACGTCCACCGCACCCATCCGCGGCCGGCAAGGGACTTCCTTCGCAAGGATCAGCGCTTGCTGTACTGCGGGGCCTTGCGGGCCTTCTTCAGACCGTACTTCTTGCGCTCGATGGCACGCGGATCGCGGGTCAGGAAGCCGGCCTTCTTCAGTGCGGGCCGATCCTCCGGGGTGACTAGGATCAGCGCCCGGGCTAGGGCCAGACGCAGCGCGCCGGCCTGCCCGGACGGACCGCCGCCATCGAGGTGAGCGTAGACGTCGAAGCTCTCCAGCCGGTCGACGGTCACCAGTGGCGCCTTGATGAGCTGCTGGTGCACCCGGTTCGGGAAGTACGCCTCCAGGCTGCGGCCGTCGAGGTCGAACTTGCCGGTGCCGGGCACCAGGCGAACCCGTACCACGGCTTCTTTGCGCCGGCCCACGGTCTGGATAGGGCGGTCGATGTGCACCGGTTCACGAGTAACCGACGAGGTGACCGTCTCCTCGACGATCACGGCTTCCGGGTTAAGGCTCTCGCTCACTGGCTCACCTGCTTGATCTCGTACGCGACCGGCTTCTGCGCGGTGTGCGGGTGCTCGGGACCCGCGTACACGCGCAGCTTCTTCTGGATCTGACGGCCCAGCGTGTTCTTCGGCAGCATGCCGACGATGGCCTTCTCCACGACTCGGTCCGGATGCTTGCGCATCAGGTCGCCGATGGAGCGGGCCCGCAGGCCACCGGGATAGCCCGAGTGGTGGTAAGCCATCTTGGTCTGGAGTTTGTCGCCGCTGATGGCGATCTTGTCGGCGTTGACGACGATGACGAAGTCGCCGCCGTCGACGTTGGGCGTGAATGTGGGCTTGTGCTTGCCGCGCAGCAGATTGGCCGCCGCGACGGCAAGCCGGCCGAGCACCACATCCGTGGCGTCGATGACATACCACGAACGCGTGGTGTCACCCGCCTTGGGCGTGTACGTAGGCACAGCGCTTACCTTTTCTTCTCTCGGGTTGGATCCCGGTGCGAGCCGGGTGCCGGTCGGAGTGTGCATGCGGTGTTCCGGCGACCGACGTCGACCCGGGACCGTGGGCACCCGCCTGGGGTGACGCACACCACGGGGCAGCTTACCGGCGCGCGGAAGGGCAGGTCAAAACGCGCAACCTGCCCATTTGACCCATTCGACCTTCAACGGCCCGCGAGCAGACGCAAAGTCGCACAATTTCGTGCTCGACAGGGCGATTTTGCGTCTGCTCGGCAACGACCGGGCGGATCAGAAGAAGCCCACCGCCTTGCTGGAGTAGCTGACCAACAGGTTCTTGGTCTGCTGGTAGTGGTCCAGCATCATCTTGTGGTTCTCCCGGCCGATACCCGACTGCTTGTAGCCGCCGAACGCCGCGTGCGCGGGATATTGGTGGTAGCAGTTGGTCCACACCCGGCCGGCTTTGATGTCGCGACCGGCCCGATAGGCGGTGTTGCCGTCACGGCTCCACACACCGGCGCCCAGTCCGTAGAGGGTGTCATTGGCAATCGAGATGGCTTCGTCGTAATCCCGGAACGACGTCACCGCCACGACCGGGCCGAAGATCTCCTCCTGGAAGACCCGCATCTTGTTGTTGCCGGTGAAGATCGTCGGCGCGACGTAGTACCCGCCGCCGAGATCGCCGCCCAGTTGGGCGCGCTCGCCGCCGGTGACCACCTGCGCGCCTTCGCTCTTGCCGATCTCGATGTAGGACAGAATCTTCTCCAGCTGATCGTTGGACGCCTGCGCGCCGATCATCGTCTCGGTGTCCAGCGGATCGCCCTGGCGCACCGCTTTCGTCCGGATGGCGGCCAGCGCGAGGAACTCGTCGTAGATGTCTGCCTGGATCAGCGACCGCGACGGACAAGTGCATACCTCGCCCTGGTTCAGGGCGAACATGGTGAAGCCCTCCAGCGCCTTGTCCTGGTAGTCGTCGGCGGCCGCCATCACGTCGTTGAAGAAGATGTTGGGGCTCTTGCCGCCGAGCTCCAGCGTCACCGGGATCAGGTTCTGCGACGCGTACTGCATGATCAGCCGGCCGGTCGTGGTCTCGCCCGTGAACGCGATCTTGGCGATACGGTTGCTCGACGCCAGCGGCTTTCCCGCCTCTACACCGAACCCGTTGACGATGTTCACCACGCCGGGCGGCAACAGGTCACCGATCAGAGAGATCAAATACAGGATCGATGCCGGGGTCTGCTCGGCGGGCTTGAGTACAACGGCGTTGCCGGCGGCCAGAGCGGGTGCGAGCTTCCAGGTGG